>JBEIFU010000156.1:0-6421 GCA_040382295.1 Alphaproteobacteria bacterium | reverse complement strand
TGGTTCACTTTGGATCAACAACTGTTCTCTTGTTGGGATGGGTCACATGGCTCTGTCTGCACGCAAAAGAGCGGCTGTCGAAGTAACGCAGTTCCCTCAGAACCGCGCCAGAACGAAGTCCGTTCCGGTTCCAGTTCCAAATCCCGTTGTGGAAGCGGACGAAGAACGCAAAGACTATTTTATTACCCGCAACGGCGTGACGTTCGCGGGCAGTCATCTTCACATCGACCTTTGGGGTGCCGAGGGCCTGGACGACGAAGCCAGGATCGAGCAGGCCATGAAGGACAGTGTGGTGGCTGCCGGAGCAACGCTCTTGCATATCCACCTTCACAAGTTCTCGCCCAATGGCGGGGTGTCGGGTGTCGCTGTCCTTTCGGAGAGCCACATCTCGGTCCACACCTGGCCGGAGAAGGGCTTTGCCGCATTCGACGTGTTCATGTGCGGCGCAGCCAAGCCCGAGAAGGCGATTGCCGTTCTCGAGGCAGCCTTCCGGCCGACCCGCGTTGTCGTTGGCGAGCACAAGCGCGGAATTGTCTGAAGCGACCTTGACAGGCTCAGCCGGTCTTCAGCATTCGTCAACCTAAAGGCCGCCGGGCGCCCGTCCGGCGGCTTTTTCACGCTCCGTGTGCCGCCGAATTCGTTAATCCTAGACGATACCTTTGCCAAGTTCGCGTATTGGGCGTTATTTGGCACCGAGGCAGCACGTGCGCCGCTTCGAGGCAGAATTCCTCTGCAAGGTCAGACATCATGGCAGTTGCAGCTCCAGCGACGGCAAGACTGGATGCCATTTGCATCGGGGCCAGCCACGAGGTGCTGTTTGCGGCGTCGTGTCTCGCGGCGTCGGGCAAATCAATCGCCTTGCTGAACGCGAGCACGCCAGACACCGCCAACGCCCCGCTCGCACCATGCCTCGTCGATGTAGAGGCGGTCGAGCATCTTGGTCTTGTTTCCCATGGCTTGCGATTTGGCGCGGCACCGCCGGTGGTGGCGGTGGCGCAGGACCGCGCGCTTGCCCTCTGGCCCGAAATAGACGCCACGCAGGCCGGCCTGGCGGCGCTCTCTCAACATGATGCCGCGACCTATCAAGGCTTTGTGCAGCGCGTGTCGCGACTTTCCGGCCTCGCCGCGAACGGCGCGTCGGGCTTCGTTCCCAACTTGCAGATGGCGGGCCCAGGGTCGGATTCCCTGTTCACGGACACCGCCTATCTGCGCGGCGCCTCGCTTGCACGAGTGCTCGGAGAGACGTTCTCGGACCCGCTGCTCCAGGGAACACTGGCCCAGTTTGCCCTGGCAGGCACCGGCATATCCCCGTCTCTGCCCGGTTCCGCCCGGCTGCTCGCGCGACAGGACGTCCTGGCACTGCTGGGCGTCCCCTCGGGCAAGCGCCATGTGGCAGGCGGAAAGCCCGCGCTGAGCCTTGCCCTCGAGGCATCCTTGCGCCACGCCGCCGCAGCAGGCCTCTCGCGTCAGGTGGGTGTGAAGGCGTTCGTGGTTGAGCGGGACGGCGTTCAGGGCGTTGAGCTGGCAGACGGAACGGTGCTGAAGGCACCCCATGTCATCATGTCACCAGACAGAGACGACAGTCCCGACAGTCAGCTCTCCCAGTTTCCGGACGCCCCGCGCCTGCGTGCAGGCGCCTCGACGGCAAGGCTTCTCTACACGGTCGCCATGCCACCCGCGATCCGGAGCGTGGGCGCAGGCCTGCTGACATCAGGCGCAAACGTGCTCCTCAACCCCTCCATCGACCGGCTGGTGGCTTCCCATGGCGCTTTTGTGGCCCGGCGCCTGCTGCAGGATTTCTGCATCAGCCTCCATGTCAATCCAGTACATCCCGCCCAGTCTCCCATGCAGTGGCAAGTGGTCGTCGATATTCCTTTCGTCCCCCCCGAGACGGAAGAAGGACCGTGGAGCGGAGCGCGGCGGCAGCGCCTGGTCGCGGCTGTCACGAAGACCATCGACGCGTGGGCGCCAGGGTTCGAGCTTTCGCTGCAGAGCGCCACGCTCGTCCGACCGTCCGAGCCTCCCGGCTTTCTCGATCAGCGGCGACCGGCATCTGTGATGCCCTTATCCGGTTCTGCGGTCGAGATCCTGCCAGACCTGCATCATGACGGGATACACAAGCCAGTACGTGGGCTTTGGGTTGTCGAGGAGAGCCTGTCCGCCGGCGCAGGTCACGCGGGCATCAGCGTCGCCGAGGCCATCGGCGCGCACGCGCGCACGCGAGGCCGCACCCATGCCTGACGTCATGCCCGGACAGGATTTCGACGTCATCGTCATTGGTGGTGGGATCAATGGTCTGGTCTGCGCGGTCCTGCTGGCGCAGGCGCGCAAACGTGTTGTCCTTCTCGAGGCGCAGCGCCGCATGGGCGGCATGTGTCGTACCGACGAGATCGCGCCAGGTTTCAAGGTCTCGACCCTGGCCCATCTCGTTGGTCCGCTCGACGCCGAAGTGATGAAGCAATTGCGGCTGACCAAGACGGGCCTGCAGTTCTCCGCACGCCAGATCGGGGCCGTCGCCCTGTCCCCGGATGGGCGTCATATCATCCTTGGCGAAGACCTTCGTCACACAGCCCAATCCCTCTCAGCGCATGAAGCGAATGACGCCAAGGCCTGGGCCGCATACGCGACCACGACCCGCAGGCTGGCGCAGCAGCTTCATGCATGGACACAGAAAGCCGCATGGCCGCCCGCAACAGGCGAGGGCGCGCGCGCACCCTTGCTGGCGAACCACTGGCGCCGCGCCGGGATCGACCAGGCGGCCGCTACACAGCTTGATCTCTCGATTGCCGAACTGCTGGAACGCACATTCCGGGGGCACCTCGTCAAGGGCGCGCTCGCGCTGGACGCCGTGATGGGCAATTCCTTCGCGCCGACGGCGGCAGGTTCAGCCTTGCTTCCCGTGATGAGGCGCGCCTTCGAGCCCCGGGGGACCAATGGCATCATGCATCCCGCAGGCGGCGCAGGCGCCTTGATATCGGTGCTCGAGAAGGCCGCCGACGTCGCCGGGGTCAGGGTTCGGACGGGCGCTCGCGCCGACCAGTTCCTGTTCGAGAATGGACGAATTGCCGGCGTGCATCTGGCCAACGGCGAAGCCGTCTATGCACCGCATGTCATTTCAAGCCTGTCGCCTGTCCAGACCTACCTGAAGATGGGGGCCGAGCGCGATCTGCCTTTCGGCTTCAAGCGGCGGCTGCGCGGGTACCGCATGGAAGGGACTGTCGCCAAGGTCAATCTTGCGCTCGCAGGGCTTCCCACATTCAAGGCACTGGACAAGCGACATCTGAAAGAGCGACTGCTTGTCTGCCTGTCGCTCGAGGAATTGATGAAGGCGCATGCCGCTTTCGAACAAGGCCAGATCGCCTCGGATCTTGCACTCGAGGCAACGCTGCCCTCGATCCATGATCCAGGCCTGGTCCGTCCCGGTGGCCACGTCATGTCGATCAATGCGATGTATGTTCCCCACCGCTTCGGCGCAGGCGACCCCGAGGCGGCCCGCAAGGAACTTGTCTCCGCGGTCGTGTCCCGCTTGCGCCAGATGGCCCCCGACTTGCCGGACATGGTGGTTGGCGTGGACGTTTATCTGCCCCAGGACCTTGCTGCGATCGGTGATGGCGCGGGCTGTCACTGGCACGGTGGCGACCTCTCGAGCGACCAGCTTGGCGTGCTGCGGCCAGCCTTTTGGGGCGCGGCACCTGCACCAGTTGTCCCCGGTCTGCACCTCTGTGGCGCGGGGACACATCCTGGTGGCGGCGTGACGGGAACCAATGGACGGCTGGCAGCCGAGGCCGTTCTACGGGCAATGCAGGTGGGGGCATGAGCGATTTGTCCGCCAGGTCCGTGCGCAGGAGCCCCCTGCATCTCAAGACCGCTGAGGCGTGCGTCAGCGACAAATGGATCCGCGCGTGTGGCTTCACGGTTCCCCTCGTGTACACGAATGAGCGCGAGGAATGCGAAGCACTCTCGGCGCGGGCAGGGCTCGCTGACATTTCCGCGCGTCATTGCTGGCGCATCGATGGCCCGGATGCGGTTGCATTTCTGGGATTTGCCACGACGCATGATGCCGCCTTGATCGAAGCCGGACAAACCACGCGCGTGCTGTGGTGCGATGACAGTGGCTTTGTGCGGGGTGAGGGCGGGCTCTCGCGCATCGGCTCCAGGTGTTTCGAGCTGACGAGCGTCGTCGACGATTTCGCGTGGTTTGCCGATGGCGCCATCGGCTTTGACGTCTCGGTCTCGGATTGGACCGGTCAGCGTGGAGGACTGGCCCTGCGGGGCCCCAACGCCGAGGCCATTCTCGCTCTCGCAGGCTTCGGCGCTTCGTCCGGCACGGACCCGGTGAAAGGACCGACGACGTCAGACGCCGCGGAGCAGGGACAGATCCTGCTCCTGCGCGCGGCCGACGGCGTCGAGCTCTGGATGGATGCTGCTGGTCTTGGCCTCGTCTGGGACAGATTGATGCGCGTTGGAGCCGGCTTCGGACTGCAGCCGATCGGGGCCGGGGTCCTGTCGCTCGATCGCATCGAGGCGGCTTTGCCCCAGCCGGGAGTGGACTGGGTGCCAGCTCAATTCGCTTTGAGACAGGCCGACCTGCGTGTGCCGCTCGACCTGGGCGTCGAACCCGGTCTCATGCGCCGGTTCAACGGCGTGGAGGCATTGCTCGCGCGTCGGCAGGGTTGCGGCAGCAAGCTTGTCCAGCTTCGCAGTTCAAAGCCCATCCCGCTGGCAGAAGTGATCGGAAAGGGTGGCAGTGCAGGGCACGTCACGTCCGCAGCCTCGTCACCGGCGACCGGACGGCATCTGGCCCTTGCCTGGATAAAGGATGAATTTGCGCGTCCTGGCGCCATGCTCGCCCGGCCAGCGACATCGGGGGCACTGGATATCCAGATTGCCCGCCTGTGTCATTCATAGAAGGTCGAGCGGCTGAAACGAGGAAATGGGACGCAAGTCAGCCGGCGCCGGAAGGGCACCTTCATCCCTGCACAGCAACATCGCCTTCATGCCTGCCGCCAGCGCGGCCGCGACTTCGGTCTTGGCGTCGGAGAAAAAGATCATGTCCCCAGGAAGATCGCCGGTCTGTCTGGCTATCGCCGCATAGGAGGCCGCCTCGCCCTTCGGGCCTGTCGTGGTGTCAAAATAGCCGCTGATCATGGGGCGCAGGTCCCCGGCCACGGAATGGGCCATGTAAAGCCTCTGCGCTTCGATTGATCCGGAGGAATAGATGTAGAGCCTCAGTCCCTGGGCGTGGAACCTCTTCATCGCTGCGACTGCATCGTCATAAAGGTGCGCCTTGAGCACGCCCGCCTCGTATCCGCTGCGCCAGATCAATCCCTGCAGCGTCTTGAGGGGTGTGATCTTCCGGTCCTCATCTGACCAGGCCGCAAATTGCGCACTGGCCAGCTGCGGCGTGGCGAGCGCCAGTGCCGAGGCCTCCCGCGCGGCCTTGAGGATCGCGGCGACCTGCGGATCGTCCCAGTGTGTGGAGAGATAAGGTTCAAGCCGCTCCCGCGCGAACGGGAACAGGACCGAGCGCACGAAGGCGATGTCGCCAATCGTGCCCTCGATGTCGAAGATGGCGGCCCGGATCACGCGGCGTATTTCGGAATGCTGTCAGCGATCTTGTCGCCGGTAAACTCCGCCACCCAGCCTTCCGGTGTGGTAAAGAGGCGGATGGCGGCGAACAGTGGGGTGGGTCCCATGTCAAACCAGTGCCGCGTCTGCTTGGGAACCGACAGAAGGTCTCCTGCCGTACATACCACCTGCAGGACCTGCTCCTTGTTGCGCAGATAGAACGCACCGGCACCCTCGACGAAGAAGCGCACCTCGTCGTCGGCGTGGGTATGTTCGGAAAGGAACTTCTGCCGCATCGCCTCGCGGTCGGGATGGTCGGGGCGCATGCGCACCACGTCTGCCGACTGGTAGCCGCCAATCTTCTTGAGGCGCTCGACATCCGCTGCATAGGCCTCGAGTACCTCGTCCTGGCCCGCACCTGGTGGCAGCATGCGCGTGGCCTGCCAGCGCTCGAAGCGGACATCGAAGGGCACGAGGGCCTTGATGATGTCGCGGGTCTCAGTCGTCCGGGAAACGGGCGAGAAGCCCTTGGTCAGGTCAAACACCGTAAGCGTGGTCATGCCGGTATTCCTTTCAGTTTCAGGCTCAGCGCAAACAGATAATCGAAAGCGTCGAGATGGCGAAGCGTCTCTTGCGTGGTACGCCCCCACGCGTAGAGGCCATGGCCGGCCAGCAGAAAGCCCCAGCAGGGCTTTCCGCCTGCAAGATCGCGTTCGACCCGCAGCGCCAGGGCGTCCATGTCCTGGTCGTTATCATAGACCGGCACATCCAAGTGGGTCTCATGCGTGGCAAAGCCGTTGAAAGCCTTGAGCATCTCCAGCCCCTCAAGCCGCACGCGCCCGCCCTGGTTCAG
>JBEIFU010000155.1:0-6455 GCA_040382295.1 Alphaproteobacteria bacterium | reverse complement strand
TTCGCTGCTTCCAGTTCTGCCTTGACCGGCTTGTCCGAGACGGCCTGCTTTCTGATTTCAGCCTCGATCCACTCGGTCCTGCGCGAGACACCTTCAGCCATGGAGCGCAGATCGGCAGCATCAGCCGTCATGCGGCTCAGCGTTTGTGAAAGTTCGTTGCGGTTCCTCTCGAGTTCCGCGATGTCGCGGACCAGCGCCGTGGCGTTGCTCTCTGCAGCTTCTGCGCGCCGCTCTGCGGTCTCCGCCCGCGTACTGGCATTGATAGCTGCGGCAGAAACGCGCGCAAACTCCTCCTGCAGGGCCGACAGCTCGTGCTCGCGGGCCGCGGCGCGTTGTTCGGCCTGGCCCGCACGCTGGCGTGTGTCCTCGAGCTGGACTTCAGTCTCGGCGGCGTGTCGGGCGAGGGTGCGGTGCTGGGCCAGCAACGCGGCATGCGCAGACTGCTCCCGTCCGAGGTCAGCGCGCAAGGCATCTGCCGCGTCTGCCCGCTTCCGGGCCTCGGTCACGTCACGGTCCGCCTGGGCGAGCGCTTCAGTCTGCGCAAAGGCGACCACGCCGAAGAGTTTGGCGCTCTCGCTGAAATTCTGGCGCACCCGATCAAGTTCCCGCCGGGGATCCGTGGCGCGGGGTTCGTCGCAGAGCGTGTTGAGGGCGCGGTAAGCCGACTTGACCCAGCTTGGCACCTCAGTGTGGGCCTCGAGTTCCGCCATCGTCGCACGATGATTGTGGAGTTCGCGGTCGACAAAATCCCGGATGTCCTGCGTGGCGTTCTGGATGGATCGCGGCCACTGGATCCCGAGGCGCACCGCCGTCTGGGCAAACATGTGCTGCCAGTTGTCCATCAGCATGTCGAGGGACATGATATTCCGGGCAAGGTGCCGGGTCGCATATTCCGCATCGAGGTAATGCCGCAGCCAAAGCAGCATCGCCTGCTCGAAGGACATGCCATCCCGCTCGCGCAGGGACTCGGCCACCTCAAGCGGGTTTCGAACCATGATGATGGGGCTTGGCCTGTAGCCAGACTTCTCGAGCACGGACAGCCACACGGGAAGGGTGCGACAGATCCGAGGATCCTTCAGGACCACCAGTGGCGCAGCGCCGTACTCCTCGTCGAGCACCGACAGGATCTTCGTGGCGATGGCTGCAGCCGGGTCGCCATCACGCCACTTCAGCGCGGGTGCACGCCAGTCGTCCCAAGACGTCCCGAGAGACGCGAGTAGCTGTTGGTGGAGCTCGACCAGCCTCGCAGGTTCCCAATGCCCGGTCGGGTTCGAAGGCGTAGCTGGAACAAGATGGCGGGGCAGGGTGGCGCCGAGGAAGCTTACGATCCGGGCGAGGACCGAGGTGCCGCTGCGATGCATACCCAGCACAAGAATGGCCGTTTTCTGTGCAGCCGGGCTGCGATCGGGTTTCCTTGCAATCATTGCGTACTCCAACGGCAACGCCGTGCGCCGCCAACCGGGCAGAGCACCGTGCCTGCAGCCCCTCGCCTGCGGCACGAATCAACTATCTGCGATGATGGAGGAACCGCGCGCGATAGACACCCGCGGTTATGCGTATCCACAAGTGGAGGCCGAGATTTGTGCTGCAATGCCCACCTCTGGTTTAGCGACACCCTGCTGCACGCCGCAGTATTGTCTTTTCTGGGCCGTTGCGTTGTAAATCATCATGCGGGAGGAGGGCCCATGGAACGACGCCAGATACTGGGTTGCATATGCGCGGTGTTGAGCGTGTCGGTAGCGGCCGCACAGGCATCGGATGCTGGCAAGGCGATCATCGACGGGCTCGGGGTCGATGGACGCTGGGCTGCAAACTGCAGCCGCCCTGCGAGCCTCGACAATCCCTACCGCGTCTACGAGACATTCCGCGCCGGACC
Organism: Alphaproteobacteria bacterium; assembly: GCA_040382295.1. Lineage (GTDB taxonomy): Bacteria > Pseudomonadota > Alphaproteobacteria > Micropepsales > Micropepsaceae > SZUA-430. The sequence goes on along the minus strand of JBEIFU010000155.1, from coordinate 4,579 downwards.
TCCGGTCGAACGCCGCGTTTCCCCGCCAGCCGAAGATCGTGTTGTCGAACTTCTTGACGTCCAGCGCCTCAAGACAAAGGAGCTCGTCTGGACCATTGACGAAGATGGTGTCCTGCAGACCGTAACCTCGAAGCTCGATGGCAACAGGATGAGGGTCGTGTCCATCGTGATCGCAGACGGGACCGGGCTGGTTCAGAACGCGCGGTCCACCGATGGCAAGCCGACACCGTGGCTTTCGAAATGCGAGACGAACTAGGGTCTGTTCGGGTTCATCTTCAGGTCAGGGCGTTGAAGTATAGCGAAGCGCGCATTCGTAGCTGAACTCCCACTGCGGATCGTAGATCAGGCTTGAGCCGGTCAGCTTGCAGCTTCGCCCGAGCGCCACGAAATAGGCTTCCACGGCACGCTCAAGCGTTGTCTGGTCGGTGGCGTTGTGGAATTCACCGAACGTCGCACCGCGGATCACGACATCGCTCATGGCCGTCGACAGGCTGGGCGTGATGACCAGCCGTCCGGCGCTGGGCTTGTCGAATATCCGGAAGGACCGATTGTCATGCGAGAAATTGGTCAGGGGTACGTATCGGTACTCGTCATTGACATATTGAGGGTAGGCACAGCCCGCCAGTGCGAAGAACACCAGCAGGACAGCCAATGCATGGGAAAGGTGCATCAGGAACTCCTTCGTCCGCCTCGGGGAATGCGTGCGATTCGCATCGCGAGAGTTTCAGGCAAGTCCCGAAACTTTTGTGCAACAGGTCTCTGTTTTCCGTTCGGGCGCTGTCACAAGCCTTCGTTTCACCACAAGGGGCGTTGCATTCTACTCACCCGCATGAAGTATGGGACAAGGTGGAGCAGGGGCAGCGCAGCAGCATGACCGCACAGTCCCTTTACGGGTGCCTGTTTCTGATCGCCGCCTGCTTCTCCGCAGCCGGCTGTGACGCGTTGCCGAGACCGACCGGCGCGGTCGGCCCCGGTGTTCTTGTCTCGAGCGGGCTCTCGGGAACATGGGCCATCGATTGCGCAGCGGATGCCAGCCGCAGCAATCCTTACATCATCTACAGCGTGCCCGCCTCCGGCGAGCCGGCCGAGCAATTCCTGGCCCGCGACCCCCGTCTCGATCGGACGACAAGGATGCGCGACATCCGCGCGCTGGAAGGGCAGATGGTTGCCTGGACGCAGAGGGTTGCCGACAAGTCCGTTGACGTGATCGTGCAGATCGAGGCCCGGAAACAAAGGGTCTGGCGGTCCGTACTGTCCGACGGTACGATCTTCATTGCCGAAGGCAGGTTCGGCAGCGGTCAGGACACGCCCTGGTTCAACAAATGCACGGGAGGTTCGTCTCAATGATCAGAAACGTCACGCTGATGTCGGTTTCAGGCCTGGTGATCCTGATGGCAACATCGACGGCACGGGCCGATGTCGCGCCTCCGGTCGTCAGCCAACCCCTGTTCCTGATTGCAGCCGGGTTCGTTGTGGTGCTGGTGCTCTGGTTGCTGATCCGCGGCGCGCTCAGCCTCTCGGGCAACGAGGACAAGGACGAAGACCACGGTCACTTTGGTGTGCTGGAAGGCGTCGACGAAGACGACGACGAGCCCAAGAAGAAGCGTTGACGCTGTCTCTCAGCTGAACGCCTGGATCCCCGTCTGCGCGCGTCCGAGGATCAGTGCGTGCACATCGTGCGTACCTTCATAGGTATTGACCGTCTCCAGGTTCATGACATGACGGATGACGTGATACTCGTCCGAAATGCCATTGCCGCCATGGATGTCGCGGGCAGCCCGGGCAATGTCCAGGGCCTTGCCGCAGTTGTTACGTTTCAGGAGCGACACGGCCGGAGGGGCGGCCTTGCCCTTGTCGATCAATCGGCCGAGCTGCAGCACCGCTGTTGTTCCGAGTGTGATTTCTGTCTGCATGTCGGCGAGCTTCTTCTGGATCAGCTGAGTTGCGGCGAGCGGTCGCCCGAACTGCTTGCGGTCCAGGGCATACTGGCGTGCGCGGTGCCAGCAGAACTCGGCGGCACCCATGACGCCCCAGGCGATGCCGTAGCGCGCCCGGTTGAGGCACGAGAACGGTCCCCGTAGGCCCTTGACGTTCGGCAGAAGATTTTCCGCCGGCACGAATACATCCTCCAGAACGATCTGCCCAGTGATCGAGGCGCGCAGCGAGAACTTTCCTTCGATCTTGGGCGTGCTGAATCCCTTGAAACTGCGCTCCACGATGAAGCCCCGGATCTGGTCATCGTCAGTCTTGGCCCACACCACCGCGATGTCGGCGATCGGCGCGTTGGTGATCCAGTTCTTGGCGCCTTTCAGCATGAAGCCGCCCGGGACCGCGCGCGCGCGGGTAATCATCGAGCCCGGGTCGCTGCCATGATCCGGCTCGGTCAGGCCAAAGCAGCCGACCATCTTGCCAGTAGCCAACGGGGGCAGGAACCGCTTGCGCTGATCCTCCGAGCCAAAGGCATTGATTGGATGCATCACAAGGCTGGACTGAACGCTCATCGCCGAGCGGTAGCCTGAATCTACGCGTTCCACCTCGCGCGCCGCGAGGCCGTAGGCAACATAGCCCATGCCCGCGCCGCCATAGGCCTCCGGGATGGTGATCCCGAGAAGTCCCATCTCACCCATCTCGCGCATGATCTCGGTGTGGAAGTGTTCACGCCGGTTGGCGTCGAGGACGCGCGGCATGAGACGGTCCTGGGCATAATCATGGGCCGAGCGCGCGATGAGCCGCTCTTCCTCCGTGAGCTCATCGCCCAGCAGCAAAGGGTCCTCCCACGCGAAATGGCCATTATCGAGGTCTGTTTTTGGTGAAGACGCCATGGATGCCCATCCTGCTGGGTTCGACATTGATCCCGCACGTCAATACCCAGAATTGTGCCGGATGGCCATGTGGCAGGCTGCGGCATCTGGGAGAGGGGAACAAAGCAAAAACTTAATCATGGCCCCGCGCGAGGATGCTTTGCAAATCTCTTAAGGTCCGTTGTAGTAAGCTCTCGACAAGTGATTGCCCAGCGGGGCGGCGGAGCAGCAGGTTCAGGACATGACGGCAAAAAGCAAGACCGGAACGAAGGCACTGGCGAAGAAGGCTGCAACCGCAGCGGTCGAGCCTGCGGGGCCGCTCCTGTTCCGCGTGACGCTGGAGGTCAACCACCTGGAGCGGGCGAAAGCCTTCTACGAGGAACTTCTGGCGCTGAAGGGCCGCAAGCTGTCCGGCCAACGTGTGCACTTTGACTGCGGTGGATGCATTCTCGAGGTCATGGACGTCTCGGCCTCGGGCCCCTCGCACCCGAACGCCAAGTCCGTAAGCCTGTCGGTCCCCAACCTCGAGGCCGTACACAAGCGGGCACGAAAGCTGAAATGCCTGTCGATTGAATTGGTACCCGACAAAGCAGGCGGCGCAATGCACAAGCGTCCCTGGGGCGAGAAGTCCTTCTACGTGGATGATCCCTGGTTCAACTCGCTCTGCTTCGTGCTGGCCGGCACAGAGTATCGCGGCTAGGACGTTGCGGGCTATCGCCGCGTTTGCAATTCCAGCCTGATCGCGCCACACATCATGCATGACCCTGTCACTTGCATCCCGGATCGTGCGCTTTCCGACCCTTCATGACGCGCGTCGCGCCGAGAGGGTGATCGAGAACATCGGCGAGCCGTTCTCCTCCGAGCCCCTGAACGCGCTCATTCGAGCCGGCGCCTCCAACAGCCCCCATCTGTCGAGCCTTTTAGACCGCGAACATGCCTGGATCAGGGCCGCAAGCGAGGTGGAACCAGAGCATGCCTTCCGCACCGAGCTCGATCGCCTTGCGGGTCTGGCGATGCTGCCACGCGCCGAGGCCTTGGAGCTGCTGCGCGGGGTCAAGCGCCGATGTGCGCTGCTGACGGCACTGGCTGACCTGGGCGGAGTCTGGTCCCTCGATGACGTCACGCGCCATCTGACCCTGCTTGCCGATGCGACGCTTCAGGGCGCGCTTGCACACGCCTTTCGTGATGCGGTCATGCGTGGGCGACTTGCAGATGTGGCGCATGCACAGCCCGGGGCAAGCGGATTATTCTTCCTTGCGATGGGAAAGTACGGCGCGTTCGAGCTCAATTACTCGAGTGACATCGACTTCAGCTGCTACTTCAATCCAGACAAGCTGCCGGTCGCTGGCCGCTATGCGCCGCAGGAGGTTGCCGTTCGCATCACGCAGGCAACCGTTTCGCTCATGCAGGAGCAGACGCAGGATGGCTACGTCTTTCGATGCGATCTTCGCCTGCGACCTGACGCAGGTTCAACGCAGATTGCCGTCTCGACGCCCGCAGCGGAAGCCTACTACGAGTCGATGGGACAGAATTGGGAGCGCGCCGCGATGATCAAGGCGCGGGTCTGCGCCGGTGATCCGGCAGAGGGTGCGCAGTTCCTCCGCAACCTACAGCCCTTCATCTGGCGAAAATACCTCGACTACGCGGCGATCGAGGACATCCACTCGATCAAGCGTCAGATCCACGCGCATGGTGGGTTCGGCGACATTCGGGTCGAGGGCCACAATATCAAGCTCGGGCGCGGCGGGATCCGGGAGATCGAGTTCTTCGCCCAGACG
>JBEIFU010000154.1:0-6470 GCA_040382295.1 Alphaproteobacteria bacterium | reverse complement strand
GCTGAAGATCGACGACGTCTTCGACGACGTGGTCACGATCTCGACCTGCGCGGTCTGCAACGGCCAGTATTTTGGTGGCGGCATGAAGGTGGCGCCCGATGCCTGCCCGGATGATGGGCTGTTCGATGTCATCGTGATGGGTGCTGCACCGCTGCGGCAGACGCTTTCGTCGATGAATGACATTTTCACGGGTGCGCATGTCAACAATCCGAACGTGCGCGTCCTGCGGGGGCGCCGGGTGATCGCGACACCGGTCGAGGCAACTGCCGGCGCGCCCATTCATATCGAGGCGGATGGCGAAAGCCCGGGTCGGCTGCCCGCCATGTTCGAGGTGCGTGCGCGCGCCATCAAGTTCCGCGGCTGAGGTAGGTCAATGCCGATCAAGAGAGAAGAGACGCGCTGGAATGGCTGGGGCTGGGTCAAGGCTCATGACCCACTTGCTGGCCGCGATGCTGCATGGCCCTGGATCGCAGAGGCATTGCAGGTTGCGGCGCTTCCGCACACGCCGGCCACGGCCCTTGAGACCTGCGTGCTTCCTGCCTGCCGGCTGTCCGGCGCGGCACGGACCGATCTGGTGGCCGGGCTTGGTCCCGACAGCGTGCGTGACAGCCTGCACGAAAGGGCTTCGCATGCACGCGGCAAGAGCTATCTCGATCTCCTGAAGCTGCGGAGCGGCGACCTCGGGACGGCTCCTGATGCGATCGCTTATCCGCGCACGGCCGACGAGGTGGTTCTTCTCCTGCGCTGGGCTGCCCAGCATGGTGTAGCACTGGTGCCGTTCGGCGGCGGGTCAAGCGTTGTAGGGGGTGTCACGGGTGTCCCCGGATCGCATCATGCCGCTGTGGCGGTCGACCTCACGCAGATGAACCGCCTTCTCGAGGTTGACGCGGTATCGCTTACCGCGAGCGCAGAGGCCGGGATCTATGGTGTCGACCTCGAGGCAGGACTGAATGCGCATGGCTTCAAGCATGGCCATCACCCGCAGTCCTTCGAGTTCTCCACGCTGGGGGGCTGGATCGCGGCGCGCGGGGCGGGACAGCAGTCAAATGGCTATGGTCGTGCCGAGGACTGGTTTGCCGGGGGCGACGTCGCCACGGCGCAGGGTCTGTGGACGCTGCCGGCCCTGCCCGCTTCGGCTGCGGGTCCCGATCTTCGCGCGCTCATCGCCGGCAGCGAAGGCGCCTTCGGGATCCTGACGCGCGCCAACATCCGGATCCACCGCCTGCCTGAGAATAGTTTCTACGCCGCGTTCCTGTTTCCCGATTTCGACAGCGGCGCTCTTGCGATCCGGCGCATCCTTCAGGCAGGCCTGCCCGTCTCGACCCTGCGGCTTTCCGATGCTGACGAAACCCACTTCTATCAGGCCTTCGCAAAGGCTGGGATCGAGCCCTCTCTCAAGGATCACCTTCAGGCGCAGGTCCTGCGGCTGATGGGCGTGAGCGAGCGGCCCTGCGCGATGATCTTCGGCGTCGAGGGCGAGCGGAATGTCGTTCGCTTTGCCGTTCCGGCGCTGAAACGGGTCATGCGCTCGTGCGGGGGACTGTCGGTTGGAACGGGACCAGCGAAGCGCTGGTTGGCCTCGCGCTTCCATGGACCCTATCTGCGCGATCCCTTGATGGATCGAGGACTTGGTGTCGACACGCTGGAGACGGCGACCACGTGGTCGAATGTCGAACGCCTTCACGCCGACATTCGCCAAGCGCTGGACACGGCGATGAAGGCGAACGCGCCCGTGCGCGGGGGGCGGGGCATCGTGCTTGCGCATATCAGCCACGCCTATGCCGACGGGGCGAGCCTCTATTTCACCTATATATTCCCGCGAGACCCTGAAGATCCCGTCGGGCAATGGCGACGGATCAAGGGAGCGGCTTCGGACGCAATCGTGCGCGGCGGTGGAACCATCACGCATCACCATGGCGTGGGCGAGGATCACCTGCCTTGGCTTGATGCCGAGAAAGGTGCGCAGGGGATCCGCCTGCTGCGCGCGATCAAGCGCGAGCTTGATCCGGCGGGCGTGTTGAACCCGGGCAAGCTGGTGGGCTGAGTGGTTCGGGCGTGAACCGGCACGACGCTTTATATTAGAACCGTCATGGCCGGGGACGCGGCAGCGTCATCCGGCTATCCAGAGATCACGCGTGCCAGATTCGCGGCCGCGCGAGCGGCCATGACGGGCTATGGTCAGCTGACCCGAACCATGCGCTTGCCGATATTGTCGCCAGCGAGGAGGCCGATCAGGGCTTTTGGCGTGTTTTCGAGGCCGTCCATGATGTCCTCGGGCACTTTCACCTGACCGGAGCTGACCCAGGACTGCAGGTCGGAAAGGGCCTTGTCGCGCTCGGTATCGAAGTCCATGACGATGAAGCCCTGCATGGTCAGGCGCTTGGTGACCAGGAGGCCCGGGATGCCGCGCGGGCCGTGCGCAGGGGCTGCGCCATCATACTGCGAGACGGCGCCGCAGCAGGCGACGCGGCCATGCATGTTCATGCGGAAGAGGCAGGCCTCGAGGATGTCGCCGCCAACATTGTCGAAGTAGACGTCGATGCCCTTGGGCGCGGCCCTCTTGAGGGCGCCGCCGACGGCTTCGGCCTTGTAGTCGATCACGGCATCAAAGCCGAGCTCGTCCTTCAGCCAGGCACACTTCTTCGCGCCGCCAGCGATGCCGACGACATGGCAGCCTTTGAGTTTGGCGATCTGGCCGACAAAGACTCCAACCGAACCGGCGGCAGCCGATACAACGACAGTCTCGCCCGCCTTGGGTTTGCCGACATTGAGAAGCCCGAAATAGGCAGTCAAGCCGGCGACGCCGTAGACGCTGAGAAGATGCGACATCGGCTCGATGCGTGGCTGCTTCTGGCAATGCCTTGCAGGGAGGGTTGCGTAATCCTGCCAGCCCGTGTCCGCGAAGACGAGATCGCCTTTGACAAACCCCGGGGCCTTGGTCTCGACGACTTCGGCGACCGCGCCGCCGGCCATGACCTGCCCCGCCTCGATGGCTGCGCGGTAGGTGGCGCCCTGCATCCAGGCGCGGTTGGCAGCATCCAGCGAAATGAGACGCGTCCGCAGCAGGAGCTCTCCGTCCTTTGGTTGCGGCATGGGTCCGTCCGCGAGGCGGAAGTGCTCTGGCCCCAGCTTTCCCTTGGGCAGCTCGACAATATGGATCTGGCGATTGGTCATCTCTATGGGTCCGGTTCTTAGTTTCCAAAGGCCGAGCGCAACGCCTTCGCGGCGTCGGCGATTGCCGTCTTCGCGATGGGCACGACCCCGGACATGTTGAAGAAGCCGTGGACCATGCCGGGGTAGTCGACATAGGTCGCGGCCACGCCTGCACGGTTGAGCTTGTCGGCGTAGGCCTTGCCTTCGTCACGCAGGGGATCAAAGCCAGCGGTCACGACGTAGGCGCGCGGCAAGCCGGAGAGGTCGGAGGCTGCAAGGGGTGACAGTCGCCAGTCATTCGGATCGGCGCCGGCGGCATATTGATCGAAGAACCAGTGCATGGCTCTCTTTTCCAAGAAGTATCCCTCTGCGAACGCGTTCATCGAACCCGTCTCGGCTTTCCATTGTGTCACCGGATATATCAGCAACTGGAAGACGATGCGGGGTCCACCCTTCTGCCTGGCCATGAGACATGTGACTGCCGAGAGGTTTCCTCCGGCAGAGTCCCCGGCCACGGCGATCCGGTTAGCGTCAATGCCGAGGCGCCCGGCGTTCTGCTCGACCCATTTCACTGCCGCGTAGCAGTCGTCGGCGGCGGCAGGGAACCTGTGCTCCGGCGCCAGGCGATAATCGACCGCGACAACCCTGGCACCGGCCTCGTTTGACAGGTGCCGGCACAGGGCGTCGTGCGTATCGAGGTCGCCAATGACCCAGCCGCCCCCGTGGAAGTACACGAGTGCGGGCAAGGGAGCCGCGCCCACCGCTACGGGTGTGTAGATCCGCAGGCTCAGTGTACCTGCAGGTCCCGGCATGGCCTGATTTTCAACCTTGCCGATTGGAACAGCGGGCGGCTCCAGGGCCGAGGCCATCATCCGATACATCTCACGCCCCTGAGCTGCGGGCACCTCCCACAGCTTCGGCATTGGATTGGCAGCCATCTGGTCCATCAGTCCCTTGATGATTGCATCGAGTGCCATGGCATTCTCTCCCGTTCTGACCACTGGGCGCATCAAACAGTCGACCGTTCACGTGTGCAAGTGATTCCCTCTCTACCCGGATGGTACTCAACAACCGGTGGGGGATCCTGGCCGATGCCTGCCGGGTGCCATCTGCCAGTACCCTGATCCGCCTGCAGCCTTCCTTGCACTGAGGCAAGAGCGGTATGAACGGCAACTGCATGATGATCTCGAACAGGTCAAGCCACTCCGGATTTGACGCATCGATCAGGTTCAGTTTCCAGCGCCTGCGGCAGTGCCTGATGATGTCACGCCGCAGCGAGGCCTGCGTGAGGCTGGCCTGTGGCTCGTACCAGACGAGCCGCGTTACCTTGTGACGCCGGGTGAAGTGCGAGGCGACGCCCTGCCGATGCATGGCCACGCGCCGCATGAGATCGGGGGTGGCACCTGTGAACAGGATGCCGTCCCTTTCATTGGCAAGAATATATGTCCACGCCCTGTCGTTCTGCATGATGGCCTCCTTGCTCCAGAGGAAGGAGGTGCCGTGTCGGCATTAGGGCGGGCGCGACAAGCTGTTACAGTTTTCGGCCTGATCCGAGCGGGTTCTCGACCCTAACAGTCCGGTGCGCAGCCAGCCCAATGGTTCTGTGTCCCGGCTCGCATGATCAGATGACGATTACATCCGGCGGGGGAGACTTCGCATACAGGGCCTCGACCAATGATGCGCGGCGCTCGAGGGTGGCGCGCTGGTTGACGTATCCCTTGTCGGTGATCTCGTGCCCATCGATCGATGGTGGCTCGGTCATCAGCATGATCCTTGCCACCCTTCCAGAAGATCCGCCAGCTTGCTTGTTGTGCCTTTCGACACGGTCCCGGACGAACCTGACGATTGCCTGAGACCGCAGGATCTCGTCGGGCGTCGAGAGCGAAGAATCGTCGCATAGCTCGCGGGCGACCTGCATGTTCGGCCACGCGAGCACACCGATGTATTCCCTGTCGAGACCTGCGACCACGCAATCCTGAAGCAGGGGTGACACAGCCGCGATCACTTCGGCGCGGAGCGTTCCCACCGATACCCAGGTACCGGACGAGAGCTTGAAATCCTCGGTTACGCGCCCGTCGAAGACGAGACCCTTTGCGGGCTCGTATGGGTCCAAGAATCTGGCGGCGTCACCCAGCTTGTAGAAGCCTTCCTCATCGAAGGCCGCTTCGGTCAGATCCGGGCGGTTCAGGTAGCCCGGTGTCACCGTCGCGCCTTTTACGCGGACTTCAAGCTTCTGGCCGTTGGGGACCAGTTTAAGCGTAACGCCCGGTAGCGGGAGGCCGATCAGCCCGACACGCTCGGTGATCCAGTGAACGACGGTTATGCCCTGGGTTTCCGTCGCGCCATACATGGTGGTCAGTGCGATGCGCTGGCCGGTCGCCTTGATGGCAAGCGCCTGCATGCGCCGGGAGACATCGTCAGACAAGGTCGCGCCGCCGTATCCCATATAGCGCAGCTTGGCGAAGAACCTGTCGCGCAGGGTGTCGTCGCGCTCCATCGCATCGGCCAGCATGGAGAAGGCTATGGGTGCGGATCCGAACACGAGGGGCGAGACTTCGCGCAGATTGGCAATGGTTTTCTCGAACAAGCCGGGCACTGGCTTGCCTTCATCGAGATAGATGGTCCCGCCAGCATTCAGGTTGCCGTTAAACCCGATATTACCGGCCGAGATGTGGTTCCATGGCATCCACTCGAGGCTCTCGGGTATCTCATGGGGATCAGGCTCTTCGGCGCGCAGGGCCTCCTGCCCGGCTATCACGGCACACATCATGCCGTGGGTCTGGATCACGCCCTTGGGCATCCCGGTGGAACCCGAGGTAAAGAGATACTTGGCGACTATCGCGTGGTCGATCCTGTCCATGGATACGCGAACCGCCGGACCCGCATTGGTCCTGCAGAGATCGTCAAACGACGTCGAAGGTATACCGGGTGCGGGCGTAACGGTCACAACTTCCATGTCGGTGAGATCAAGCGCCTGCAGCGCGCGGGCGAATACGGGCCCGTTGTCGACGAAGACCATCCGTGGTTTTGTCAGTGTTGCCACGTGGCGCAGCTTGCCGTGGTCCTGGCTGAAGAGCGAGTAGGCGACCGAGACTGGCGCGACAGGCACGCGCGCCTTCATGGCACCGAGCATCATAGATGCATGCTCGATCGCGTTGCCCGAGAGGATGAGGAGTGGCGTGTCCTGGCCCATGCCCCGATCGAGCAGCGCCTGCGCAATCGCGTCTGCGCGCTGGTTCATCTCGCCATAGGTGATGAAGCGCCAGGGACCCTGCGGGGTGCGCTGGGCGAGCAGGTTTCGTGCGGGATGAAGGGCT
>JBEIFU010000153.1:0-6480 GCA_040382295.1 Alphaproteobacteria bacterium | reverse complement strand
TACCCCCGGCCACGCCGATTTCGGCGGCGAGGTCGAGCGCATCCTGTCGATGGTCGACGGCGTGGTGCTGCTGGTGGACGCGGCCGAAGGCGCGATGCCGCAGACAAAATTCGTGACGTCCAAGGCCCTGAAGCTGGGGCTGAAGCCGATCGTCGTCGTCAACAAGATCGATCGGTCCGATGCCCGGCCTGACGAGATCCACACGGATGTCTTCGACCTCTTTGCGGCGCTCGACGCCAATGACGAGCAGCTCGATTTCCCGACGCTTTACGCCAGCGGTCGCTCGGGCTGGGCTGTGCGGGACCTCGAGAAGGATGAGCGGAAGGACCTCACGCCCCTCTTCGAGACGATCGTCTCCCACGTCAAGCCGCCATCGATTGCCACAAAAGCGACGAGCGACCATCCCTTCTCGATGCTGGTGCGCGTTATTCAGTCGGATCCATATCTTGGCCGGATCCTGACGGGGCGCATCGAGTCCGGCATCGTGAACGCAAACCGGGCCATCAAGGTTCTCTCGCGCGAAGGTGAAACGATCGAGCGTGGGCGCATCACCAAGGTGCTCGCTTTCCGCGGACTGACGCGCGTTCCTGTCGATGAAGCTGGCGCCGGCGACATTGTTGCGATTGCGGGCCTGACCGTTGCGGGCGTGTCCGACACACTGTGCGATCCGGATGTGGTCCAGCCCATCCCGGCCAATCCCATTGATCCGCCGACGATTGCAATCACCATCGGCATCAATGACTCTCCCTATGCCGGACGCGAAGGCTCGAAGGTCCAAAGCCGGGTCATCCGTGAGCGCCTGTTCCGCGAGGCCGAGGGTAATGTCGCCATCAAGGTCAAGGAAACCGAGAACGCCGATGCGTACGAGGTTGCCGGACGGGGTGAATTGCAGCTCGGCGTCCTCATCGAGACCATGCGCCGTGAAGGGTTCGAAATGTCGATCTCGCGGCCGCGGGTGCTGTTCCGCGAGGACGACGGCGGGCTCCTGCTCGAGCCGATCGAGGAAGTCACGATCGATGTCGATGAGGCCTATTCAGGTGTCGTCATCGAGGCGATGTCGCTTCGGAAGGCCGAAATGACGGACATGAGGCCCTCGGGCGGCGGAAAGACTCGCCTGACCTTCCTGGCGCCTTCCCGCGGCTTGATAGGTTACCACGGGCAGTTCCTGACGGACACGCGCGGGACCGGCATCATGAACCGGGTTTTCAGCGCTTTTGGTCCTCATCGCGGGTCAATCGAAGGGCGACGTCAGGGCGTGCTGATCGCGGACCGCGAGGGTGAAGCTGCAGCCTATGCGCTCTGGTACCTGGAAGAACGCGGGTTCCTGTTCATCGATGCGGGGACCAAGGTCTATCAGGGCATGATCATCGGCGAGCACAGCCGAGACAATGACCTCGACGTCAATGCCCTGAAAGCCAAGCAACTGACCAATTTCCGCGCCTCTGGCAAAGACGAGGCGGTGCGGTTAACGCCCCCAAAGATCCTGACCCTGGAACAGGCTATCGCCTATATCGGGGATGACGAACTTGTGGAGGTCACGCCCAAGTCGATCCGGCTGCGCAAGCGCTGGCTTGACCCCAACGAGCGAAAAAAACATGCGCGCTCAACTGCGGCGGATAATTAGCGACAGTTCTGCAACGGACTGTATCAAAACCGTCGCGTCAGAGCCATCTTGCCCCTCAGTTTCATCTGAGATGTGACCATTAACATGTTGCAAAAACAGGCGTTTCAAGGCACGGTCGGCTGACTGTTAGTGAGCCAACCCAAGGTTGCAGTTTGCGTACTTTGGCTTAGGGTTGGCCTGCATGCGAGACAGTTGGGGATCGCATGTGCGTGTTTCTATTGGGGGGTACTTCGTGAAGAACCCGGTCGATTTGCATATCGGCCAGCGGGTGCGTCATCGCCGCTGGCTTCTGGGAATGACTCAGCAACAACTTGCTCAGTCCGTCGGGATCCGTTTTCAGCAGATCCAGAAATATGAGAGCGGCGCGAACAGGATTTCTGCCTCGCGGCTCTGGGACCTGGCGCGAGCTCTCGACATGCCTGTCTCGTTTTTCTTCGAGGGCCTCGTGCCCGGCCGAGATGGCGATGCGGCTGATACGGCTGGCGAAGGCGTCATGCAGAACAAGGAGACGATGGACCTGATCAGGGCCTATTATGGCCTTGAGGAAGGGCCCCGTCGGCGGCTGCTCGAGCTGGCGAAGGCACTGAGCGGCTCTGTCGCCGAGCAGAAGGCGGAGAGCCGGGTAGAGATCTGAGCTCGGCAAGTTGCGATTGACAGATAGCGCCGCGGTCCGCGATTAACGCCCATGACCGCGGCGCTTTCTTTTTCAGATCTCACACGCTTCAAGACATTTGCGCACGAGCTCGCTGATGAAGCGGGCAAGGTGATCCTGCCCTATTTTCGGCAGTCTCTCGACATCGTGAACAAGCATCAGGACGGCGGGTTCGATCCTGTCACCGAGGCGGATGGACGCGCCGAGGAAGCGATCCGTGCGTTGATCCGGCGGTACTTTCCGGATCATGGCATCATGGGCGAGGAGTACGGGCTCGAGCGGGGACGTTCGTCCCTGACCTGGGTCATCGATCCGATCGATGGCACCCGCGCCTTCATGTGCGGCATGGCGCAATGGGGTACGTTGATTGCGCTCAACGATGGCGTGCGCCCCGTGGTCGGCGTGCTTGACCAGCCCTATACGCGAGAGCGCTGGTGCGGTGGTGGCGGCGAATGCGAGTTCCGGCATGAAGGCGAGGCACCCATGCGCCTGCGCACGCGCCGGGGGCTGCGGCTTGCGGACGCGACGCTGACGACGACATCGCCGGTTGGCTATTTCAACGAGACAGAGCAGCGCGCCTTCTGGGCGCTATCAAATGAAACGCGGCTTACACGGTTCGGCGGTGATTGCTACGCCTATGGGCTTCTGGCTCATGGGCTCATCGACGTCATCGTGGAAAGCAGCCTGAAGGCATGGGATGTCCAGGCCCTGATCCCGATCGTCGAAGATGCCGGCGGTGTCATCACGGACTGGAACGGTCGGCCCTGCGTCGACGGAGGCCAGGTGGTTGCCTGCGGAGATCCCGCCCTGCTTCGGCAGGTACTTCAGGTACTCGCCGACGCGCGCTGAGGCAACCCGATGAAAGGGTCAAAGCAGGCCCAGAATGCGCGTCTGATCTCGTTGCGCTCCATCAGAATCTCGTGCTCGGCCTTGAGAAGGACATACATGCCGCGCTTTACGCGCTGGATCAGTCTGAAATCTGCGCCCGGTTGCACGATCTGATCCTGCGCCGCGCCGACCAGCAACAACGGTGTTTCGATTCCAGCTGCAAAATCCTCTGTCGTCACGAGGTCCATGGATCGAAAGGCTGCCTCAAGCCATCCGAAGGTGGGCGAACCCGAGACCAGCCGGTGGTCCTGCAGAAGGAAGGCCTTGCCACGCTCATAGCGCGCGCGATCGGTGGTGATGCGGTTGCCCTCGAAGGGCTGCTTCAGTGGATCCTGCGGGGACCCTCCCAGCACATAGGATTCACGTGCACCGCCGAAACGGCATGTGGTTGCCAGCGCGCGCGCTGCCCATTGCGGAAACGGGTCTGTCTTTACAGCCAGCATCGGCGCGCAGAGTACCGCCCGATCAAATTCGTGCGGGAAGTCGCGCAGGTACCTTAGAAGGATGTTGCCACCCATCGAATGCGCGAGGCCGAAATAGGGGCGGGTTCCGTGCTCCTTCAGGATGCGCGAAATCACACACGCAATGTCTGCATCGAATTCCGAAAAATCGCGGACATGCGACTTGCAGGGATCCGCGAGCAGACGCGTCGAGAGACCTTGCCCGCGCCAGTCGAAGGTAATCACCGAGAGGCCGCGCTGCAGCAACTCGCTGACTACCTCGAAATACTTTTCGATGAACTCCGTTCGCCCATTCAGGAGAAGAACGGTGCCCTGTGTCTGATCGTCCGGTAGCATCCAGCGGGCTGTGCGCACACGTATGCCGCCGTCGAGTGTAACCCACTCGACGACGGCGCCTTCTGGAGCCTTGAAACCTGGCAGCTCGACCAGGTCCGGAAGATCTGGCCCGGCTTGGGCCATCAGCAGCTCAGCCTGCGGCCTTCGCGAGGATCGGCCCGAGCTTCATTGCGACGCTCATGTCGCCAGCTACCTTCAGCTTGCCCTGCATGAAGGCGGTCGTGCCGTCGAGTTCGCGGGCAACCATCTTCTTGAAATTGTCGAGAGAGACGGTGATGGTGCAGTCGGCCGGCTTGTTTTCCGTGGAGACCGTGTTGGGCGTGGCCTTGCCATCGATGTAGATGTTGCCCTGTCCCTCGAAGTCGAACTTCAGGGTCGAATTCAGGCCGCTGTTGCCGCCAATGGCTTTGCTCATCTGCTCGGCAATGTTCTTGATTTCGTCGCTCATCGGTCAATCCCTTCGTTTGGAGCGTTTGGAACGCGCGGACTCATAGTGCGTGTCGCGGCGCTCGTCAAAGAGGAATGGCAAAAGGCCTGGTTTCCTTCGGGGAATCCCGGGTTCACACAGCAGGCAACCGGGGCTGGCGTGAGGCGTCGCGCGCGGAAGGCTCAGCCTGCCAGGTAACCGAGGCTGGCAAGCTTGTCCTGCAAGGGCTTCAGAAGCTCGCCATAGTTCTTCCAGCGGCCAGCTGATCTCTTGTACACGGGCTGGCGCACTTGCCAAACGCTTGCTGTCAGGACGGTACGCTCCAGATCCTGGGGACGAAGGCAGGCTTCGTCCCATGGCAGGCCTACGTGGTTGATCAGGCGACGCGACGCTTCTTCCTGGTTGGTCACCAGGTCCTCGTAGTCGATTTCCAGCATGCGGCCCGGGAGGACTTCCCGCCAATGTTCCATGAGCTTCAGGTAGTGGGCGTAATGATGCCCGAGGTCCTCCAGGTTTCGTCCGTAACCGTGGGCGTCGTTGAAGTTCTGCTGCCAGATGGAAAGGCATGTGTCCATGGGGTTGCGACGGACATGTATGATGTGGGCTGCAGGAAACAGCATTGCGATGAAGCCCACAGCCTGGAAATTATGGGGCATCTTGTCGGTTACGCGTATCGCATTGACGTTTCGTGCGCGCTGGTCGATGGCGTCAAGATAGCGGCGGGCCAGAACCTCGATGCCAACCCAGGAGAGATGGCGTGCGTTCTTTTGCGGACCCTCGTCCTTCGGCACCAGATCCGCCATCTCGCGCTCGCATCGCTTGACAGTCTCGAGTTCGCCGGCCGGGAAAACGCCGGGGTGCGCGCCGATGATCGTCTCCGTCAACGTGGTACCTGATCGCGGCATGCCCACGATGAATACCGGGCGGGCGCTCGACACACCCTGCCCCTTCCGGCTTTCAAAGAATGCGCGCGTATATGTCTGCTTCAGGTCAGCATAGGCCTGCTCGATCTGCCGGGCGTCATAGACACCGCTCGCCGCCCGATTGGCGCGGTCATAGTAACGGAAGGCGTCGGCGTAACGGCCGACGTCGTCGCACATCTTGGCAGCGGCGAAGTAAAGCCCCCGCAACTCCCTCGAGGCGGTTTCGCGGCTTTCAATCATGCGCTCGACTTCGGTGATCTCGGGATCATCGCTCTTGAACTTGCGCGCGTTCGACAGGGTTACATAACCGACCGATGCGCCGGGCACGGCTGCGATGAGTTCACGCGCGGCCTGCTCCGCCTCGGCAGTACGACCAAGCCCCATGAGGGCCCGGGCGAGGCCCGACTTGGCCACATGCGCATCTGGCTTGATCTGCAGCGCTTGCACGAAGCATCGCAGCGCCTCCTCTCCCCGACCTGCCTGATTGAGCGTGCGACCCAGGTTCAGCCAGGCATCGGTCATCGCGGGGTTGATCGACAGCGCACGCTCGAGATGCGCAATCGCGTCCTCGAAGCGGCGAACAAGCGAGAGCGCATGGCCATAGTTGTTCAGGATCACGGGATCCTTTGGACGCGCGGCAACGGCGCGCTCCAACAGGTCAAAGGCAAGCTCGTGATTGCCGGCGTCCATTGCGAGGGCACCAAGAAGGTTCAGGGCATCCGGCTGGTTTGGAACCTTGGCGAGGATGGCGCGATAAACCTTTTCTGCTTCCTCGGCGCGACCTGCGCGATGGTGCTCCATTCCCTGTTCAAGCTGCCGCTGCAACTCGAAGGGGTTGGTCGGGTAGTTCCATGGGTTTACGCCTCTTGACTGCATGGGCGTGCCCAAACCGGGAAGACGGGGGGGCGTGGAGTTCGGTCGCTGTGTCATGCGCGAGGCTCGTGACTTTGTGCGATTGATCAGTAGGCGGGTTCGGCCCGCCTGCATGCCGGAGAATCAACTCACGTAAGGTTAACACGGCCCCCGGGGCCTTGACGGCCGGGCTGGCGATCACCATGTCACCCGTGCCCGGGGAGGTGCCTTGATGGGCTTCCCAAGACGGGCATTTGGACCGGAAATCCTGCCAGACCGGAGGGTTTCCCTACTCATCGCTTGAAAGGATGACACAC
>JBEIFU010000152.1:0-6535 GCA_040382295.1 Alphaproteobacteria bacterium | reverse complement strand
TTCCTGCCGGGCAAGCTGCTGCGCGACATGGCGGAGAAGGGCGATACGTTCTACGGCCGCTTCAATCCTGCAAAGAAGGCGGCCTGAACGAGCCGCGCGCATTTTGGGGACGCCGAAGGCTTGAGGCTTTCGGCGTCCTGCCTTTTTTGGGGAGGGCGTACCAACGTTGCCCCTTTCCCTCGGCCTACAGGTCGTGTTAGCTGCACGGCGTGCTTGATCAAGGATGGATGTGACGGATGTTCAGGGCTCTCATCGGACTTTCGCTGGCTGTCGGACTGGTGATGCCGTCGGCGGCTGCCGATCGCAAGATCGCGGACTTCTTCGGGGCCTATCTTGGCCATGGGTCGGAAGAGCCCGTGTCGGATCCATCGCACTCCGAGGTTCACAGGCAGACACGGTTCAGCCAGGTCATCATCAAGCCTGCGGCCGAGAACGGGTTTTCGATCGAGTGGTCCACGCTGAAGCTCAAAGGCGATGATATCCCTAGCCAGGCAGATACGAAGACCCATGTCGAGACGTTCCGGGCTACGGACAAGCCCAATGTTTTCAAGGATGTGACGCCGCCTGAACCCGGTCTCGTCCAGGATACATCGTGGGCCGTCATCAACGGGAATACGCTGAGCATCGTGAAGGTTGCCGTCGCGGCGGATGGCAACTATTTCGTGTCCCACTACGACCGGACCCTGTCGGCGGAGGGGCTTGAGGCGCGGTTCACGCGGTTCGAGAACAGCCGGATTGTCCGGGCCGTGAAGCTGCACCTGCTGAAGGGGCCGGCGGCCGTTAACTAGGCGCCATTGTCTCTGCCCAAATTCTCGTGCAATCATGAGAGAGGGTCCCAAAAGGGATCCTCTTTTTCAATTCGAGGGATCAGGACATGCGCATCGCACTCGCGCTTGGATTGGCAGCAGCTCTTCTTTCTTCGGCCGCTCAGGCTGCGGACCGCAAGCTCGATGAGTTCGTCGGGCGCTGGATCGGGACAGGGCAGGCGAACAGTGGGGCGGCCAATCCTGCTGCTACCCAGTCGCGCGACACCGAGGTCAATATCGAGAAGGTTGCGGATGGGTTCAAGGTTTCCTGGACGACGATGTCGTCCGATATCGGAGACGGCTCCAAAGCGAAGGTCAAGGCTTCGACACTGACCTTCAAGGGCTCGGGCAAGCCCGGATATTTCGTGGACGTCAAGGCGGGGGACCCGCTCAAGGGCAAGAAGAGCACCTGGGCACGCATAGCAGGCGATGCCCTGATCATCACGCAGCTCGTGGTCGCCGATGACGGGCAGTGGGACGTCACCATCTATAACCGCGCCCTGAAGGGCAGCGACCAGATGAAGCTGACCTTTACCCGGATCCGGAACGGTGCCGTCACCCGCGAAGCACGGCTCGACATGCAGCTTGATTCCCGTGGCACACCCTGACCAACGCAGTTTCTGAACGACGTTCAATTTTCTGAGCTTCGTTCATTGGTCACTGTCGCTTGCCGTGCCGCTGCGGATGAGGGATAAGGGCAGATACGGCCTGTCCTCCTGAAATCGGGGACAGGTTGGCTCTCTTGCTGCATGAGAGGTGGCGATGTCCGCGGGAGCTGCCGAGGCTCTTCAGCACGAACATCAGTGCGCGCCGGTGCGCCAGTCGGTGCGCATGTGGGATGGCGATGTGTCGGTGCTTAGCTGGGAGCAGGCCGGTGCGGCCGGGCCCGCCATCCACTTTGCCCATGCCAACGGCTTCAATGCGCTGGCTTACCGCACCATGCTGGACGGGCTTGGCCTTCACATGCGCGTGCAGGCGAGCGATTTGCGGGGGCATGGCCAGACTACTCTGGCGGCCAATCCCCGCGGGCTGAAAAGCTGGCAGGTTCACGCCGATGACATCATCCGTCTTGTCAGGGAGACAGAGGGGCGACCTCGCCTTCTGGCTGGCCACTCGATCGGTGCCACGGCAAGCCTCATGGCGGCGCTCGATCATCCGCAATGGGTGACGGGCCTCTTGCTGGTGGAGCCCGTGCTGCTGGCCCCTGCAGAGCTGCGGCGCATCGCCATCAGCACGTTCCTGGGTCTGCACAGGCCTGCGTCACTGACGCGGCGCAAGCGCGGGATCTTCGCCTCGCGCGACGCAATGCTCCAGTTCTATCGCAGCCGCGGGGCTTTCCGCCGTTGGCCCGAGCAGGTGGTGCGCGACTTTGTCGAGGGTGGCTCGCTCGACTATCTGGACTTCCGGCAGGTGCGCCTGGCCTGCACGCCTGGATGGGAAGAAGCCAATTATGCGGCGGGACCGCCCGACCTCTGGCCGCGGCTGCGACAGCTGCAGGTGCCCCTGACGATCCTTCTGGCTGACCAGCGTTCGACCTGTAGCGATGAAGCGACCGCGTTGCTCGAGCAGCGACTGCCGGATGCGCACATCATCCGGGTTCCGGGCACGACCCACTTCCTGCCTTTCGAGCGTCCGGATCTCGTTATCTGCGAGGCGAGGCTGCTGGCGCGCCTCTCAGAGGGATATGCCCGGCACGATGAGCGATTGGAAAAGAGCCCGGGTCTGCGGGGGAATGTCCATGGCCTTACGCTGGACAAGATCCAGTGACACGGCAACGGCTTCTGCCGTTGCAAAGCACTCTCCGCTTTCGGCGTCGAAGATCCAGTGACACCATACATAGGTCTTGGTTCCGACCGACTTCATGCCGCTTCGTACAACGAGAAGGTCGCCCTCGGCTGCTGGACGGTGATAGATGAAGCGGTACTCGAGTGCGGCGCCGCCGGCGTCGGTACCATCCCGGGAGCGGCTCAGCGTCTGGGCCAGAAGGTTGGGGATCGAGTCGCTCAGGCGACCCATGTAGTTCTGCACCTTCATGAAGCCAAAGCCATCACAGAGGTCTTGCGTGACGAGGCCGCGAAGGGTGGTCAGCAGGCCCAGGGCGTCGGCTTCCGCGAGGGTGGGTGTGGGGCGCGGGGGCGACATGTCGAGCCCGCGCGGTGCTGCGTGTGCCGGCAGGGCCATGGCGAGGGCAGGTGCGCGGTCGAGGGCTGCGGAGGGCAGCGGCAGGCCCGTGCGGAATTCGAGATCGGCCCACTGCACCGTGCTGACGAAGGTGGCGGCGACGGTTCCCGTCAGGGTGTGCTTCATTTCCTGAAAGAGGACCAGGCCCTCACGGGTGGCTTCGACCACGCCGCCGTGCATGACGTAGGGGGCGCCCGGGCGCAGTTCGCGCAGGAAGCGGATGTGCTGCTGCATGGGCAACAGGCCTGCCCGGCCGAGGCCTTCGGCGCGCGGTCGCAGGCCCAAGGCGCTTGCGATCGATGCGAGACCTTCCTGTTCGCGTGCCACGTAGAACTGGACGTTCATGTGGCCCATCTGATCGCATTCCCAAGTCTGGACGCTGGAGCGCACGGTCTCGATCATCTGGGTCATGGCCGTCATGTTCCTCTGGATTCTGGTTCCTGACTTGATATGAAAAGTGCGCGGATGCGGTCAAACAAAGAGTTCCCATCATGAGTGGTCCCCTGAAGGGTGTACGTGCGGTCGAGTTTGCGGGGCTGGGGCCAGGGCCGTTCTGCGGCATGCTGCTCTCGGACCTGGGTGCGGATGTCATTCGGATCGACCGGCGGGATGCGAAGCCCGCCCGGCCATACCACGTTACGCATCGCGGTCGACGGTCTGTCGCGCTCAACCTCAAGGATCCGCGTGCAACGGAACTATGCCTCGAGCTGATGTCGCGGGCCGAGATCGTATTCGAGGGGTTCAGGCCCGGCGTGATGGAGCGTCTTGGCCTTGGGCCCGATGTGGCGCTGAAGCGCAATCCAAGACTTGTCTATGGTCGCATGACAGGGTGGGGACAGGATGGACCGCTGGCCCAGGCCGCGGGTCATGACATCAACTATATTGCGATCACGGGTGCCTTGCATGCGATCGGAACGAAGGAGCGACCGGTGCCACCGCTCAACCTGATCGGTGACTTCGGTGGTGGTTCGCTCTATCTGGCGCTTGGTCTTCTTTCTGCGTTGCTGCATGCGCGTGCCACGGGTCAGGGACAGGTGGTGGATGCGGCCATGGTGGATGGGGCCGCCTCGCTTATGTCCTATTTCTACGGGTTCCGTGCGGAAGGCGTTCATTCTGCAGAGCGGGCGTCGAACCGTCTTGATGGCGGGGCGCCGTTCTACGACGTTTATGCGTGTGCGGATGGCAAGTTTGTGGCACTGGGCTCGATCGAGCCGCAGTTCTACGCGCTGCTGCGCGAGAAGGCCGGGCTCTCGGATGCTGCCTTCGATGAGCAGCTTGATCGTGCCCGCTGGCCGGAGCTCAAGGCGAAGCTTGCCGCCGTGATGGCACGCAAGACGCGGGATGAGTGGTGCGCCCTGATGGAAGGAAGCGATGTGTGCTTCGCACCCGTGCTTGAACTGGGTGAGGCGCCTTTGCACCCGCACAATGTCGCACGAAATGCCTTCGTGACGGTTGATGGTGTGGTCCAGCCTGCGCCAGCGCCGCGCTTCAGTGCGACGCCCGGTGGCGTGCAGGGGCCGCCGCCCGCGATCGGGGCACATAATGAGTCGGGCCTTGCGGACTGGGGCGTGCCGGCTGAAACAGTCGAGGACCTGAAGAAGAACGGAGTGATCTGATGACCCGTCGTGCTGCCATTGTGTCCCCTGTACGAACGCCGGTGGGGAAGTATCTTGGATCACTCAAGGATGTGCCAGCGGAGATGCTGGCTGCCCATGTGGTCCGCGAAGCCGTCAGGCGCAGCGGCATTGATCCGGTGCTGATCGAGGATGTGGTATTCGCCCAAAGCTATGCCAACAGCGAGGCGCCGTGCATCGGGCGATGGGCAGCCCTTGCGGCGGACCTGCCGATCGAGGTGCCAGGGATGCAGCTTGACCGGCGCTGCGGCGGCGGGCTTCAGGCGCTGACGACGGCGGCGATGATGGTCGAGACGGGGGCGGCTGACGTCGTGATCGCCGGCGGCGTCGAGAGCATGAGCACCATCGAGTACTACACGACGGCCATGCGCAGCGGGTCGCGCGCGGGCAATGTGCAGCTTTATGACCGGCTGGAGCGTGGGCGGGAGCGGTCGCAACCTGTCGAGCGCTTCGGTGTGATCTCGGGCATGATCGAGACGGCGGAGAATGTGGCGCGGGACTGCGGGATTACGCGCGAGGCATCGGATTCCTATGCCGTCGAGAGCCATCGTCGCGCCGCCGCCGCGTGGGCAGAAGGCCTGTTCGCTGCCGAGGTCGTGCCTGTACTTGTGCCGCAGCGCAAGGGCGAGGCGGTGGTGGTTACGAAGGATGAGGGCTTTCGCGCCGATGCCTCTCTGGAGAGCCTGAGCGCGCTGAAGCCTCTCATGAAGGGCGGTGTGGTGACGGCTGCAAATGCCAGCCAGCAGAATGATGCGGCGGCGGCCTGCCTTGTCGTAGCCGAGGACCGGCTTGCGGGCCTGGGCCTCCAGCCCATGGGTTTCGTCAAGGGCTGGGCCGCAGCGGGATGCCATCCGGCAACGATGGGGCTTGGCCCGGTGCCGGCGGTGGCGCGGCTGTTCGGGCGGCTCGGCCTTTCATGGAAGGATATCGACCTTGTGGAGCTCAACGAGGCCTTTGCCTGCCAGGTGCTGGGCGTGGTCAAGCAGTGGGGCTTCGAAGCAATGGACCGGCTCAACGTCAATGGCTCGGGCATCTCGCTCGGGCATCCGATTGGTGCCACAGGCGTGCGGATTGCGGTGACGCTGCTGCACGAGATGCAACGCCGCAAGGCGCGCCTTGGGCTTGAGACGATGTGCGTTGGCGGCGGGCAGGGGATTGCGGCGGTGTTCGAGGCGGCCTGAGCCTCGAGGGGCGGGTCTAACCCTTCGCTTCCTTGCGCTCGGGCGCGTCCTTCAGGCAGTGGGCGACTTCGCGAAGGGTTGAGGCCGCCGTCACGCCGAGCTTGTCGAGCTTGCCCATGCGCGCCAGCGTCGCGAGGCCGATGGCGGCGGACGAGAGCCCGAGGGCGCGGGCCTGGGCCTGCTCCGGCGGCAGGCCGCTGAGCTCGAGCGGTTCGCTGACCGTCTGGAAGAGCGCGATCAGCCGGCCAAGCAGTACGCGCTCGGAGCCGGGGTTCACGCCCTGGCTGTCGAGGTCCATGCTGAAGATCGCATGGGCGGCAGCGAAGGCTTCCGCTGCGGCTGCAGCGCGTTCGGCTGCGTCCTTCGATGATGTTGCCTTGAGCTGGCGGGTCAGGCCCGCGAGCTCGCTGACGGCGAGCTCCGACAGGATGGCCGCCTTCGAGTGGAAGTAGAAATAGACGGCACCCGGCACATAGCCTGCCTCTGTTGCTACGGCGCGGATCGTAAGGCCCTTGGCACCGTCGCGTGCGAAGACGCGGCGGGCGGCAGACAGGATCTCGGCGCGCTTGCTCGCATGCGATGCCTCGCGGCGGTCCTCGCGACGGCGGTCGGTCGGGTGGTCGGACTGAGACAAGTTTCGCATCCCCTCGAATCTGTACTCAGTTCAAGTGATGCCGTTTCACTGAACGATGTTCAACTGACCAGAGGTGAGATCTTCGGGTTGGTGCAGGCG
>JBEIFU010000151.1:0-6548 GCA_040382295.1 Alphaproteobacteria bacterium | reverse complement strand
TGCCTTCCTGACAATCCAGGAGGGTTGCGACAAGTTCTGTACGTTCTGCGTGGTGCCCTACACGCGCGGTGCGGAGTATTCCAGGCCAGTCAGGCAGATCGAGGCCGAGGCTCGCAATCTGGTTCGAAACGGTGTCCGCGAAATAACTTTGCTCGGCCAGAACGTGAATGCCTATCACGGCGAGGATGGGCAAGGTGGCGAGGTTGGACTCGGACATCTCGTGCATATTTTGTCGGGCATCGATGGCCTGGAGCGAATCCGTTACACGACAAGCCATCCCCGGGACATGGATGACGCGCTCATCCACGCGCATGGGTTCAATCCGAAGCTGATGCCGTTCCTGCACTTGCCCGTGCAGTCCGGCTCCAATCGCATTCTTGACGCGATGAACCGCGGACATACGCGTGAGGCTTATGTCGACATCGTGCGCCGGATACGTGCCGTGCGCCCTGACATTGCACTGTCGTCGGATTTCATCGTTGGCTATCCGGGGGAAACGGACGCCGAGTTTGAGCAGACGATGGACCTCATCAACGAGGTCGGTTTTGCGCAATCCTTTTCCTTCAAGTACTCGCCCCGGCCAGGGACTCCTGCTTCAGCCGAGCGAAAGCAGGTGCCTGATGACGTGAAGGCGCGTCGCCTCGAAGTCCTGCAGGCAGAACTGGCCCTGCAAATGCGTCGTTTCTTCGAGGGTTGCGTGGGGCGGACTTTTGACATCCTCCTGGAGAAGCCTGGTCGATATGCCGGGCAGATGATAGGGCGTAGCCCTTATCTGCAGAGCGTCAACGTGGAGGCGCCCCATGCGTGCATTGGTGATTTCGTCACGGTAG
This sequence comes from Alphaproteobacteria bacterium, assembly GCA_040382295.1. Lineage (GTDB taxonomy): Bacteria > Pseudomonadota > Alphaproteobacteria > Micropepsales > Micropepsaceae > SZUA-430. Next base: position 5,718 of record JBEIFU010000151.1, on the reverse strand, counting down.
AAATCGTTGCTGCCCTGCCAAACAGCCTCAAGGGGGTGTTGGTCGGAGACAGCGCGAAGAGGCAGGCAGGATCGCTTTGACCCCCAAATCCAAGCGCCCGCAGACAGGCGGCCAGGCGACGCAGGTCGAGTTTGACGACAACTCGGTTCTCGCGCGGATGCTCGGGCCCCACAACCAGCATCTGTCGGAGATCGAGCGCAGGCTTGAGATTGCCATCATTCATCGTGGCAACCGGCTTGTGCTGCAGGGTCCAGCGACATCGCGCGCGCATGGTGCGCAGGCGCTGCGTGATCTTTATGCCTATGCAAGTGCTGGCCATGATGTCTCGATGAGTGATGTTGAGCGTGCCATCAACCTGGGTCTTGGATCGGAGTCTGTCGCTGCCAAGTCAGGCGTGTTTGCAACGCCCAAGCGCGTGATCTCGGCGCGTACGCCAGGGCAGGCCCGGTATATCGAGGCCCTGACGCATCATGATCTTGTCTTTGGACTTGGTCCGGCTGGCAGCGGCAAGACCTATCTGGCAGTTGCGGCTGGCGTGACACTGCTCACACGCGGTGTGGTCGACCGGCTAATCCTTTCGCGCCCGGCGGTTGAGGCGGGTGAGCGTCTTGGATTCCTGCCGGGTGACATGAAGGAGAAGGTGGATCCTTATCTGCGGCCTCTTTATGACGCCCTTCATGACATGCTCCCGGGTGACCAAATCCAGAGACGGCTTGATGAGGGTGTGATCGAGGTTGCGCCGCTCGCCTTCATGCGCGGGCGCACGCTGTCGCACTGCTACGCCATCCTCGACGAGGCGCAGAACACGACGCCCCAGCAGATGAAGATGTTCCTGACGCGCCTTGGCGAGGGGTCGCGCATGGCGGTTACCGGGGATCCCACACAAACGGATCTCCCCGCCAACCAGGTGTCCGGACTTACGGAGGCGCGGCAGATCCTGTCCGTTGTCGAAGGCGTTGCTACCGTGGAACTCCAGGAGGAGGACGTGGTTCGCCATCCCTTGGTCCGGCGCATCGTTCGTGCTTATGCAGCCCATGATCGCCTGAAGAATGGCCCTGGTGGCGGGAAGCGTCCGCAGGGCTGATGGCGCGCGGTTCCAGGAAAACAGACATCATCATCGAGGTCGCGGCCTGGAAGGATGCTTGGCCCTCCCATGCGGCTGACATTCGTGCGCTGGAGAGGGCCTTGCGCCGCCATGAGGCTTCAGCGGGGCGCAGGCTTGTGGGCCAGTTCGTCGTGGTTCTGGCGGATGATGAGCGCCTCAGGGAGCTCAACCAGCAATTCCGTGGCAAGAACAAGCCGACGAATGTCCTATCCTTTCCTGATGAAGAAGCCCCGTTTGGTGGGATTGCTCTGGCGCTTGAGACGATCGAGGCAGAGGCCCGAGAGCAGGGAAAAAATTTCATAAATCACTCTAAGCATATGATTTTGCACGGTTTTTTGCACTTGCTTGGGTATGATCACAAGCGCATTCGAGAGGCCCGCTTGATGGAAGCGATGGAAATCGCCATCCTTGCGTGCATGCGTGTCTCAAATCCCTATCTGCCATTGTCCAAGGGCCGTGGCCGTGCCTGACCCATCTGAGGCGCCTTCGACTGGCGTCAAGTTGCCCGAGCATGCCCGAACGGCGTCCTGGCCTACAGCCCTTGCGGGGCTTCTGAACCGTCTGCTGCGGGGCAGGGATGAGTCCGCGAAGCTGCGGGAAAGCCTTGAAGAGGTCATCGAACAGAGCGATGCCGAAGACCGGCCGCTTGCTCGCGAAGAGCGATCGATGATGCTCAATATTCTCCAATTCGGGGAATTGACCGTCGCCGACATCATGGTTCCGCGCGCTGACATCATCGGGGTGGAGGCGAGTACGTCTCTCGATGCGCTCGCCCGTATTTTCAGGGACGCGCAGCATTCAAGGCTGCCTGTTTACCGGGAGTCGCTCGATCATCCGATCGGAATGGTTCACATCAAGGATCTGATCGGTCTGGCAGTTCCTGCGGAGGCAGGTGTCGCGCACCCCAAAACCATTCAGGACATCAGGCGCGATGTTCTCTTCGTCCCTCCCTCGATGCCGGTCGTGAACCTTTTGGTCAAGATGCAGTCCACGCGCGTTCATCTGGCGCTGGTCATCGACGAGTATGGGGGCACTGATGGTCTTATCTCCATCGAGGATATCGTGGAGCAGATTGTCGGCGATATCGAGGATGAGCACGACACGGATGACGTGCAAAGCATTGTGCCGCGAGGGGTGGGTGAATTCGATGCCAGCGCCAGGACCGATCTCGAGGAAGTGGAGAAGCTCGTCGGGTTTCGCCTCGCTGACGAAGATATGGCAGAGGAAATCGATACGCTCGCCGGTCTGGTCTTTTCGCTTGTCAGCAGGGTTCCCCAGCGTGGCGAGATCGTGAAGCATCCCGCCGGTGTGGAATTCGAGGTACTCGAGGCCGATCCACGGCGCCTCAGGCGCCTGCGTGTTCGCGTCACGCGTGCTGTCGCGGCTCCCGAACAGTCTGATCGCGGTGCTCCGGGCGTTCGCGTGCCTGCTGAGGCCGATGGCTAGCTTGCAGTGGGCCTTTGAGCGCTTCCTCGCAGCGATCCCTGCCGTGCAGGGACTTCGTGGGCACAGGCGTCTGTTCGTTTCGCTGCTGGCGGGAGGACTTTCGGCGCTGAGTTTTGCGCCCGCGTATCTCTGGGTTCTCTTCTTTGCGACCCTTCCGGTCCTGGCGTGGATCGTCGACTCGGTCAGGAGCGGACGGGCGGTCGAGGCCTTTGCCGTTGGTTGGGCCTTCGGCTTTGGGCAGTTCCTCGTCGGGATGCATTGGATTGGCTATCCGTTCGTTGTCGATTCTGACCGTCATGCCTGGATGTTGACTTTCGTCGTCCCGCTATTCCCGGCAGGACTTGCGATGTTCTGGGGGCTTGCCACGTTTCTGGCATGGCTGGTCCCCATGTCCGGTCCCGGGCGGATCCTTTGGCTCGCAGTTCTTGTGTCGCTGACGGAGTGGCTGCGCGGTCATGTCCTAACGGGTTTGCCGTGGAACCTGTCCGGATATATCTGGTCGGGATCGGATTTGATGGTCCAGACGGTTTCCATTTATGGCGTCTACGGGTTGAGCCTTGTCACGGTCGTTGCGGCCCTGGCTCCCGCCGTTCTCGTGAATGCTGACGGCTCTCGTCTGCGGCGGGGGCGTGCGCTTGCCCTGGGTGGCGCGGGTGTTGTTGCAGGCATGCTGTTTTTCGGCTTGTGGCGCATTCCAGAGCAGCCGGCGCCCCGGGGTGACGCTGTCAAGATCCGCCTTGTGCAACCCAATGTGCCCCAGAATGAAAAGTGGAAGCCCGACTTGACCATGCGCAACTGGGAGCGGCTGGTGAAGCTGACGGCTGAACCCGGGCTGACTGCGCGAACTGTTGTCATCTGGCCCGAGGCCGCGCCGCCTTTCATGATGCTGTCAACAGAGGGTGCGCTCGAAGCCGCCGCTGCGCTGTTGCCAGATGACGCCTTGCTTCTGACTGGGACGCAGCGCGTGGAGCGCGGCGAACCGAACCGCTACTTCAACAGCATGGTGGCGATTGATGGGCTTGGTCGATTGCAGGCCACCTATGACAAGGCGCACCTCGTTCCTTTTGGTGAGTATTTGCCTCTCTTTCGCTTGCTGCAGCCGCTCGGGATCACGCAGCTCACCGGCATGCATGGCGGTTTCTCGCAGGGCGCGGGTGTTCGAACGCTGCGGCTCGCGGGTGTGCCGGCGTTTGGCGTTCTGATCTGCTATGAGATCATCTTCCCGGGCGCGGTCGTTCAGTCTGGCGCGCGTCCGCGATGGCTCGTGAACATTACCGACGACTCTTGGTTTGGGCCGTGGGCGGGTCCCTACCAGCATCTCGATATTGCTCGCGTTCGAGCGGTGGAGGAGGGGCTGCCCGTTGCGCGCGCCGCCAATACCGGGGTCTCGGCTGTCATCGATCCCTATGGCCGAATCATCTCGTCGCTCGGCCTGGGTGCGGCGGGTGTCGTCGATGCGGCCCTGCCCGCTGAGATTGAGCCGACGCTGTACTCGCTCGCCGGAGACACGATTTTTTTCCTGATGCTGATCGGATTGGGTGGTCTTGCCGCTGTTTTTCGAGGTCTACCCCTTAAAGCCAGTTGACCATCCCGATGGCATGGCCTTATCTCACGTGTATTGAGACCGGATGACTACTGGGGGTCGCTTGGTTTCCGAGACCGTCGCGTGGGGCGTGACGGGCATGGCCTCCATAAAGTCCTTTTCGGCGTGCGTTCGCCGGAACTCAACCATAGCGGGGGCAAGGCCACCAGTCATAGGTGGCTGCCGAAAACGACGTTTATCCCTCGACGACCTGTCCGGGCTGCTGGTGGCTTCAGGTGGGCGTCGCGTCAGTCGTACAAAGGAGTCCCCCCCTTGGCCAAGAAACAACCATCTTCCGTTGACGCTCATGTTGGTAGCCGCGTGCGCCTTCGTCGCATGCTTATTGGCATGAGCCAGGAAAAGCTCGGCGAATTGCTGGGCCTGACTTTCCAACAAGTGCAGAAGTACGAGAAGGGTGCGAACCGCATTGGTGCGAGCCGCCTCTACGATATCGCGACCATTCTCGGCGTGCCTGTCTCTTATTTCTTCGATGATATCTCTGCCGATCAGGGCGTGCGTCGTGTGAACGGCCAGAGCCAGGCTGTGGATATCGAGGCTGGCCCCTACATGATGGAATTCCTTTCCAGCGCGGAAGGCTTCCAGCTGGTGCGGGCCTTCACAAAAATCACGGATCCGCGCGTGCGCAAGCGCATGCTGGATCTGGTGAAGTCCCTGACGGGTGACGAGGAAGCCGCTTTCCCGGATTTCCGCGTTCTGGAGTTGCGTGAAGCGCAACGCGCTTGACGTAACAGGCCAAGCCTGAGAGAAAGCCGCGCTTTTCGCGTTCGCGATCAGCGTGGCTTTTTCCTTTTTTGGCAGCAAAGAAATGTCATCGCGCAAGAATTATCTGTTCACGAGCGAGTCCGTGTCCGAGGGGCATCCCGACAAGGTTTGCGACCGGATCTCTGACTCCATCGTTGACCTCTTTCTGAAGCACATGCCCGAGGCACGCGTGGCGCTCGAGACGCTCGCCACAACCAACCGGGTTGTTCTGGCAGGCGAGGTGCGTGGACCCGAGGCTGTCGGTCACGAGCAGATGATCGAGACGGCCCGCATGGCCATCAAGGATATCGGCTATGACCAGGAAGGCTTCGACTGGCGCAAGGCGCGCATCGAGTGTCTGGTCCATGCCCAGTCAGCAGACATTGCGCAAGGTGTTGACGCTGCTGGCAACAAGGATGAGGGAGCCGGTGACCAGGGCATCATGTTTGGCTACGCCTGTCGCGAGACAGATGAGTTGATGCCTGCGCCGATCCATTATTCGCATCGCATCCTGAAGGCGCTCTCGGACGCGCGGCGCTCCGGCAAGGCCAAGGAGCTTTTGCCTGACGCGAAGAGCCAGGTCACGCTGCAGTATGAGAATGGCAAGCCCATCCGGGCGACGAAGATCGTGGTCTCGACCCAGCATGTCGATGGCCTTGATCAGAAGGATATCCGATCAATCGTCAGGCCTTATATCGAAGGGACGATGCCGCCGGGCTGGATGTGCCCCGATGATGGATTGTTCGTGAATCCCACCGGTCGCTTCGTGATCGGAGGGCCCGATGGCGACACCGGCCTTACGGGCCGCAAGATCATCGTGGAT
>JBEIFU010000150.1:0-6557 GCA_040382295.1 Alphaproteobacteria bacterium | reverse complement strand
TGATCCCTGGGGGCGTCCCTATGTCTATCGGACGCCGGGGTTGCACGGCGACGTCGACGTCTTGTCATTGGGTGCCGATGGCAAGGAGGGTGGTGAAGGTGAAGACCGGGATGTTGGCTCCTGGTAGGGCTCAGGGCACGCTCTTGGGGTCGCGTTTCAGCTTGAGGGCCAATGCCTGTGCCTGGGCCCTGATCTGTGGCAGCCACTCTGCATCCTTCGGACTGTCCTCGATCAAGCCGATCCATCCCTCAAGCGCAGCAGCCTCTTCGCCTGTCTGCGACTGGCGCAAGGCCTTGTAATAGCGTCCTCGAGGGTCTGCGGCGTCCAGCATGAGCACGCGGTCGAAAATCTGGGATGCCTCGTCGCTGACCTTTCCGCGGGCTATGTCAACCAGCAATTCGCCATAGGTGGCCAGAACTTGCACATCCTTCGGTGCCAGCGTCGCTGCCTGCCTGAGTGCCGCAACGGCCTTATCCGGCGCGCCCGCGCGCATCTGCGCCCAGCCCATGGCTTTCAGGCCCTCGATATCGCCGGGATTTGCGTCGAGATGAGACTGCAGTTTGGTGATCATTTCCTGCAGCTGCGACGTCACGGAGTTCGCGACAGCCGCCTGTTCGGCCCGCAGGCTGTAGGGCTGGCCGGGCAGTGACGGTCGACCCAGGTGGAGGTACAGGCCTATCGACAATGCCAGGCACGCCAAGCCGCCAGCCATCATCACCGTCAAAGGCAGGCGCGCTGCCTGCGTCTGTGTGCCGGGCTGTCCCGCGTTCAGGATGCGGCGCTTGATCTCGAGGCGCGCGGCCTCCGCCTCGCTGACGGAAATGATCCCTCGTGCAAGGTCTGCATCAACCTCGCCGAGCTGGCTCTTGTAGACACCGAGGCTGCTGCTCGCTCTCGAGGCATCTTCGTTCTGGGCCATGAGGGGGCGCATCACATAGGCGATGGCGAGCAATGACAAGGCGCAGATCGCTCCCCAGAGGATCATGGGTTCTCATCCTTCAGAAGGGCCTGCACCCGGCGCTCCTCGTCCTCGGACAGCGCGCCCGGTGCGGTGTTGGCCGAAGACCTGGCTCGTCGCAGATAGATCGTTGCAACAATCAGCGCCAAACCGAACAGCAGGAAGGGGCCGACCCAGATGAGAGCCGTGTCGGCGCCGAAGGGGGGGCGAAGCAAGACATATTGCCCATAGCGGCTGACCACGAATTCCCGAACCTGTGTGTCGGTGTCTCCAGCGACAATCCGTTCGCGCACGATCGTGCGGATGTCCTTGGCCAGTGGGGCTTCCGAGTCATCGACGGACTGGTTCTGGCACACCACGCAGCGAAGCTCACGCGTGATTGCGCGCGCGCGTGCCTCCCGCTCGGGGTCGGCCAGGATTTCGTCGGGCTCGGTCGCCAGTGCCGGGTGGGCCAGCGACACCATGCCGACGAGGATCACGAGGGAAAGCCGCAGCCATGCCATCATGGTTCGGCCCGCAACCTGTCGATGATTGGCTTCAGCGTGTTGTTCCATTGGTAGTCGTCGATCGGTCCGATGTGCTTGTAGCGCACATTGCCCTTGCGATCGACGATGAAGGTCTCGGGAGCTCCGGTTACACCAAGATCGATGGCCGTGCGCCCTGACGCGTCGTCTCCGATCAGCGTGTAGGGATCGCCAAGTTCCGCGATCCAGTCCTTGAGGTCCTGCGGTTTGTCCTTCCATGCAAGCCCGTAAATAGGCACAGCCCGCTCGACGGCAAGCCGCATCAGCAGTGGATGCTCCACGCGGCAAGCCACGCACCAAGAGGCAAAGATGTTCAGCAGCGACACATCGCGCCGCAGCTCGCTGGTGGTAAACCGGGCCGTGTCATTGCCGGGCACCGGCAGGTCGAAAGCGGGAAGCGGCCGATCGATCAGTGCGGACCTGATCTCTGACGGATTGCGCGTGAGGCCGACTGCAAAATAGCCAACCAAGGTCAGGAAGACAGCGAGGGGCAGGAACAGCAGTGCGCGCTTCATGCAGGCCTCGCTGATGGTTGAGCCGCACGTGCCCGGATCGGGGCGCCGACGCGAAGCCGTCGGTCGCTGAGCGAGAGCGTTCCACCGATCACCATGATCACGCAACCGACCCAGATCCATGTAATCAGGGGGTGATAATAGGCCCTGACTGCCCATGATCCATCATCATAGGCCCGGCCCAGCGAAACATAGATCGTGCCAACAAAGCCCGGCCGAATGCCGGCCTCCGTGGTCTCGCTTCCCGGGTTTGGGTAGTTGCGCTTCTCCGAGAGCATCCGATCGATCAGGCGCCCATCCTCGCGCAGTTCGAAGCGTGCGGCCTTTGAGGTATAGTTGGCGCCTTTCTCGTCATCGACGGACATCAGCTTCAGTTCATAGCCGGCGATCTCGAGGCTCTGTCCGGGCTTGAGCTTCATGACGGTTTCGGCGGAGTTGTAGGACGATACGGCAATACCGAGTGCGGTGATGGCAATGCCTGCGTGCGCAACCGCGGTGCCCCACATGGCGCGCGGCAGGCTGGACAGCCGTGCGGCGATGCCTTCCGTACTGCGGCCAGAGGGCAGGGCGCGCTCCATGATCGTCGTCATGGAGCCAACAAGCAGCCAGATCGAGATGACGATGGCCAGCGTTGACCATGGTTCCTGTTGCATGATGATGGCTGCTGCGCCTGCGCCGGCGGCTGCGACTGCGGCGAGCTTCAAGCGGAACAATGCGGCCACCACGTTCCCCCGTTTCCACGCCAGGATCGGTCCCAGCGACATGAACACCATCAGGCCCAGCATCAGCGGCACGAAGAAGAAATTGAACACGGGTGCGCCAGCTGAGACATCGGTGCCGAAGGTCTCCCGCGCGATCAGCGAGATGAAGGTTCCAAGGAAAACGCCCCCGGTGATGGAAACCAGGAATACGTTGTTCAGTACGAGGCTCGCTTCCCGACTGACCGGCGAGAACAGGTTGGCGATCTTCAGGTCGGCAGCCCTCAGTGCGTAGAGCATCAGGGCGCCACCGGTTGTCACGATCAGGATCCCGAGGATGAAGACCCCACGCTCCGGGTCGACAGCGAAGGCATGGACGCTTGTGACGACGCCGGAGCGGACCAGAAACGTGCCAACGAGGCTGAGAGAGAATGTCAGGATCGCAAGCAGGATCGTCCAGCGCTTCAGCGCGTCCCGCTTCTCAACCACGATTGCGGAATGGATCAGTGCTGTTCCTGCAAGCCAAGGCATCAGCGAGACATTTTCGACAGGGTCCCAGAACCACCAGCCGCCCCAGCCAAGCTCGTAGTAAGCCCAGGCCGACCCGAGCATGATTCCCATGGTCAGGAAGCACCAGGCTGCAAGCGTCCACGGCCTGACCCAGCGTGCCCAGGCGGGCTCGACCTTGCCTTCGATGAGTGCGGCGATGGCAAAGGAGAATGCGATCGAGAAGCCGACATATCCCATGTAGAGGAATGGGGGATGCGTGGCGAGGCCGGGGTCCTGGAGAAGAGGATTGAGCCCGCTTCCGTTCACGGGCGCAAGATCAAGACGTGCAAAGGGGTTCGACGTGAACAGGATGAACGCGATGAACATCGCGCCGATCAGGCCCTGGACTGCAAGCGTGCGTGCAAGGAGCGACGGGGGCAGGTTTCGTCCGAAGATGGCAACGGCGCCGCCGAAGATGCCCAGTATCAACACCCACAACAGCATGGATCCTTCGTGATTGCCCCAGACCCCGGACAGTTTGTAGATCATCGGCTTGTCCGAGTGCGAATGATTGGCCACAAGCTGCACAGAGAAGTCCGAGATCGCAAAGGCGATGCCGAGGCAGATGAAGGCGCTCCCCAAGAACACAAATTGCGCAATGGCTGCGCTGCGTCCTACCCCCATCAGGGCGAGGTTGCGCTGCCATGCACCGACATGCGGCACTGTGCTTTGAACCAGCGACAGGACGAAAGCCATGATGAGGCAGAAATGTCCGATCTCGGCGATCATGAGGCAGGCCTGTCTGGCGATGTGTGATTCATGGTGATGATCTTTTAGCGCCTGCCAGCGGGCAGGGCCATGCAGCGTCGTGACGCTTCAGCGGAACTGCAGCCCGATCACGTACATTTCGGCAGAATCTGCACGGCTGGCCGGTGGTTTCATGTGCAGGACCTTGCCGAAGCGCTGCTTGAGGGTTTCAAGCAGCGCGCGTTCCGTACCGCCACGCAGCACCTTGCACAGGAAGGTTCCGCCGGGTTTCAGTACTTCGCAGGCAAATTCAAGGGCGCACTCGCATAACCCCATCACGCGCAGGTGATCCGTCTCCCTGTGGCCGGTTGCAGGTGCTGCCATGTCCGATACAACCACGTCCACTGATCCGTGCAGATGCGCGCGGATGGCCTGAGGTGCTGCGGCTTCCATGAAGTCGAGCTGCAGGAGGATCGCGCCAGGGATGGGATCCATGGGCTGGATATCGACCCCGACAACATTTCCTTCGCCACAGCGTTCAACGAGCACCTGGGTCCAGCCGCCCGGCGCTGCGCCCAGGTCGACAGCCGTGCTGCCCTGCCTGAGGAAGCGGAACTTGTCGTCCATTTCTCGCAGCTTGTAGGCCGCCCGCGAACGATAGCCTTCGGACTTCGCGGCCCGCACATAGGGATCATTGAGCTGACGTTCCAGCCAGGCGCGCGATGACTTCGTTCGGTGTTTGCCGGTCTTAAGGCGTTCCTTCAGCGCCCGCGGCGCGACCGGCTTTGACGGCGGGCTCATGATTGGGCTGCCTTCGACGCCGCAGACTTGCGACGCCTTCGGCCGCCACGACGCCGATTGCGGCGCTTTGCCGGGGCCAGCGCATCGACACCTTCCATCAAGGCCAGCAGCATTCCTTCCCGCAAGCCGCGGTCGGCGACCCGAAGCCGGGGCGGTGTCCATCGCCGGAAGATTGCCTCGAAAATCGCCAGGCCAGGCATAACAAGCTCGGCGCGCTCCACGCCCACGCAAGGGTGGGCGGCACGCTGTTCAAGCGTCAGGACCTTCAGGTCATCGATCACACGTGAGAGATCTTCCTGGCCGATCCACGTACCGTCAACCCTGGTGCGCTCGTAGCGTTCCAACCCGAGGAAAATTCCGGCGATGGTGGTCACCGTTCCCGACGTGCCGAGCATGTGAAACGAGCCAGACGGATGCTCGCCCGGCGGGATGGCGTGGGGCAGTGCGGACAAAAGCCCTGTGACCTCCGTCAGCATCTCTTCATAGACGCCTGGCGCATCGATGCGACCATGGAAGCGTTCGCCCAATGTCACCACGCCCATCGGGATCGATCCCCAGCGCAGGATCCTCGGGCGCTTCGCGGGATCACGCAGATCAAGCCAGATCAATTCCGTCGATCCGCCACCAATGTCGAACACGAGCGCGCCCTTGTCGTTGCGATCGAGCAGCGGTGTGACCCCGCGCGCAGCGAGACGCGCTTCCTCTGCCGGCGGGATGATGTCGAAGTGGAGACCCGTCTCGGCGGCGACGCGCTTGATGAATGATGGTCCGTTGCGGGCCACGCGACAGGCCTGGGTTGCGATGGCCCGTGCACTGGTGACGCCGCGTTTGCGCATCTTGGAGGCGCAGATCCGGATGGCTTCGATGGCGCGGGCCATGGCTGCTTCCGAGAGCTCGCCGGACTGCGCGAGCCCCTCGCCCAGCCTGACCGTGCGCGAGAACGAGTCCAGGACCTTGAAGCCCTCAAGGTCCGGCTTCGCGATCAGAAGCCTGCAGTTATTCGTTCCAAGATCGAGCGCAGCGTAGATGTGTCCCGGCCGGTCTACCGACAAGCTGGTACCATCTGCACACGGATCATCGGGTGAAGCTACACCCGGCCCGTTCTGCCGCGCCCCACGCGAAACCTGCGTCACGGGGCCAAACTCACTTGCAAGCCAGGTGCGTTCCCACCGGAGGGCGGCCGCACTCAAGGCATCTGTTTCAGTTCAGCCGCAAGTGTAGGCGGGATGGGGTCGGACTTCAAGGCGGGCGCACGTTTTGCGCGTTGGGCCGCGCTTCCTTCTTTCAGCGCGTGAAGGCGCGTCCCGGCACAATCTCGCCCTCCGGGCCGAGGCGGCCGACGTAGCAGCGGTTAAAGTAACCGCAATTCGTGTAGTACATTGCCACCCGGTTTCCCCGGCGCTCGACCCAGTAGCAGATCTCGACGCCAAAACCGACCTTGGGAATGGTCTGGCAGAGGTCGCCATCATCGGTAATGCGCCATGTCCCGAACTCCACAAAGCCAAGCTCCTGCATGGGCGCATGCGGCGTGGGCGAGGCGATCCGCTGGAAATGGGCTTCAAGCCGTCCACCCGGCATGTAGTAGACCTGCCAGTAAAACTCGAACCTGCTGCCGACATCTGCAGGCGCGGATCCGTCGGCAAAGCCTTCGGTGCCGCGGAACGTGTGGTTGACGAGCCAGTCCCGGATGCTGCCACGCCGCCCGACCACGATGACACGCTCTGTCGGCCAGTCCGCGCGGGACTTGGGGGCGGCGGTGGATGGTCCGGGCTGATCCGCTTTCGCCGGACCGCCCTGCGCGCGGACATCCTGTGCCAACGAGAGCCCG
>JBEIFU010000149.1:0-6558 GCA_040382295.1 Alphaproteobacteria bacterium | reverse complement strand
TTCATGATGCGCCAGGGCGCGGATGCGGCCCTCGCCGACGAGCTGGCCCAGGAAACGCTCCTGACCGTCTGGAACAAGGCCCGCCTCTATTCCCAGGAAAAAGGGTCACCGACCAACTGGATCTTCACGATTGCGCGAAACTTGCGCATCGATCGTCTGCGTCGGGAGACCGTCTGGCAGGAACTGACCGACCACCACGCAGATACGATCGAGGCTCCGACGATTGCGCCCGACGACGCCTTCTCGCTGAGCCAGAGGCAGGTTCGGGTGCAGCGTGCGCTCGCAACCTTGCCCGACGAGCAGCGCGAGGTGCTGATCCTCGCCTATGTCGAGGCTTTGCCCCACTCCGAGATTGCCCGACGCCTTTCGTTGCCGCTTGGCACCGTCAAATCCCGTGTTCGCCTTGGCTACCAGAAGATCAGGTCAGCCCTCGAAGACCTGAAGTGAGACCCGTCATGCACCACCATATCGATACAGCTACGCTCATGGCCTTCTCGGCCGGCACACTCAACGAGGCGCTATCGGCCGTCGTTGCCGCCCATGTCACGACGTGCTCCCATTGCGCGCATGAAGTCGAGACGATGGACATGGTCGGCTCGGCCATGCTGGCTGGCATGCCCCTGCAGATGGTCGAAGGCAGCGTCGAGGTGCCCGAGCGCCCGGTTGCGGCGCCCATCCCATCCAGCCATGCGGTGAAGGACGCTGCCGGCGAGCGCTGCGCGATCCCGGCGCCCATCCGGCGCCGCTTCGGCATCACCAGCAAGGACATACGCTGGCAACCCCTGGCGCCGGGTGTGTGGCACCACCGTCTCAAGCTTTCCAATCCCGAGGCTGGAGACCTGCGGCTGCTGCGCATCGCGCCGGGCTATCGGATGCTGGAGCATGGGCACGGCGGGACCGAGCTTACGCTGGTCCTCGACGGCGCGTTCTCGGACTCGACTGGCGAATATTTCGCGGGTGATGTGCAGGAAGTTGCGGACGAGACTGAACATTGTCCGGTTGCCGACAAGGTCACCGGCTGCATCTGCCTCATCGCCAGCGAAAACCGCGCGCGCTTCCGCGGTGTCGTCGGCAAGATCGTCCAGGCGTGGACCGGCCTGTGACAGGGCAAGCGCCTCTGCCGTGGCGTACGGCGTGGATCGTTGGCGGCAGCACGGGTATCGGCAAGGATCTTGCGCTTCGCCTTGCCCGAGCCGGCGTCAAGGTTGCGATATCGGCACGCTCTGCAGGCCCTCTGTCCGAGACGGCTGCCCTTCACGGGAACCTGATTGCGCAACCTGCTGATGCCGCCTCGCCTGAGTCCATGCAATCGGCCTACGTGGCGATCAAGTCTGCCATCGGTGCCCCAGACCTTGTCGTGCTGAACGCCGCCATCTGGGATCCGATGAGTGCCAATGACTACAGCGCCGCGCGTGCGATCAAGTCCATGCAGGTCAATTACGGCGGCGTCTGCAATGCGCTTGAGATCATCTTGCCCGACATGAAGGAGCGCCGAGGCGGCCATTTGGCGATCGTGGCGTCGGTCGCGGGCTATCGCGGGCTGACAAAGGCGCTGGCTTATGCTCCAACGAAGGCTGCGCTCATCAACCTGTCCGAGGCGCTGAACTTCGAACTGCATCCGTGGGACATCGCCGTATCGGTGATCAATCCGGGCTTCGTCGACACACCCATGACCGCGCGCAACGATTTTCCGATGCCGTTCATCGTGACCAGCGAGTTTGCTGCCGAGCGCATCGTCGAGGGGCTGAAGCGCCGCAAGTTCGAGATCGCTTTCCCCTGGCAGCTGGTGACGATCCTCAAGATCGCGCGCATCATGCCCTACAGGCTGTTCTTCCCGCTGCTGCGGCGTACACTGAACATGTAATCAGCCGGCTGAAGGCCGCGTCACGCGATAAAGTCCAACATCAATGGTGCCACGCGCGAAGCCTGCCTCGCAGTATTGCAGGTAATAGAGCCACATGCGCCGGAACCGCTCGTCGAAGCCTTGCAGAGCGATCCGTGGCCAGGCATCGAGGAACTGTTCGCGCCAGGCTGCAAGGGTGCGGGCATATGACAGGCCGAAGGTCTCGACCGTCTCGAACTCGAGGCCGGCGGCGCGCGCCCGCTCGTCCATCTTGCCTACGGTCGGCAGCATGCCGCCGGGGAAAATGTAGCGCTGGATGAAGTCCGGCGTCTTTCGATATGTCTCGAAGTATTCCGGTGCGATCGTGATCGCCTGCAGTACGCCGACGCCGCCCGGCTTGAGCCGATCGCGCAGCATCCCGAAATAGCGGCTCCAGTTATTTTCTCCCACTGCCTCGATCATCTCGATCGAGACCAGCCGGTCGAACTGTCCCTGGGTGTCCCGATAATCCTCGAAGACAACACTGACCTGGTCTTCGATCCCCCGCGCCTTGACCGCCTTGCGCGCGTGCGCGAGCTGTTCCTCGGAGATGGTGATCGCCCGAATACTGGATGTGTGGGGTGCCGCTGCCAGTGCGAACGCGCCCCATCCGCAGCCGATTTCAAGCAGGCTCTGGCTGCCATCCAGCTTCAGGGCGCGGATGATGTGCTGGCACTTCACGCGCTGTGCGTCCTCGAGGGTGGATATCGGTGTTTCGAAGATTCCTGAGCTGTAGAACCAGCTCTCGCCGAGCCATGTCTCGTAGAAGGCGTTGCCCAGGTCGTAATGGGCCGAGATGTTGCGACGGCTGCCACGACGGGAATTGTGGCGCAGCGCGTGGATCATGCGATCAAAAACACCTGTCTGCAGGATGCCCCGGCCGATCTGGTCAATCGCCTTCTCGTTCCGGAAATAGAAGTTGAACAGCCCGCCCAGATCGTCGCAGTCGATGTCGCCATCCATATAGCACTCAGCAAAGCCCAGCAGACCGCGCCTGAGGCCTTGCGAGACGATCCGATAGTTGCGCAGCGCAACACGAACCTCGCATCCCTCACCGCTCTCGCCGAATGTTTCACTTACCCCGGAGGGCAACTCGACGCAGAGGCGCCCGTTGACAGCGCCCGACAGGGCCCCACGCAGGACCCGCAGGATCGCCGTGTCGAGCGCCCGGGCAACATGTCGCCCCAGTGCGCGCGGCACGAACCAGGAGCGGGACTTGGAAACAGAGCTATCGAACATGCATCACGTCTTTTGTGTTGGACCTGTAAACGGAGAACGAAAATGTCGGCGACGGGAGGCGATCCTGCACCTTCACGCCCTTGAGCCAGAGGCGGGCCGCCTCGAAATGGATGGCGACCGTCACCTTCAGCGTCATCAGCGGATAGCGCAGCCACAACCAGAGGAGGCCCCGATCCGTGATCGGCCTTTCCTCGCCGCGAAACCATGTCACGAGGGTACGCCCATCTGCCTCAACCAGATTGACGCCGACGAATACCTCGTGGCCGGGCGCGATCATCTTGAATTCGTAATTTCCCGTCGGCGTGGTGAAGGGTGAGACATAGAGTTCCTTCTCGCAGGTCTGGGCGTAGGTTCCCTCGCCCCGGGGCTCGGCCGGGATCACGTACCATTTGCGCTCGTGATGGGTATTCGTCACCTCGTAGACGATCAGCTTCAGCGTGCCAGCCTCATCGTGGCAGTAATAGACACTGAGCGGATTGAACACATAGCCCAGCAGGCGCGGATAGCAGAGAAGCCAGATGCGCGCGCAGGCGTCACCAAAACCCATCTCGCGCAGCATCGCGCGCACCTGCGTCGCGGTATCCCTGCTTCCGTCATTCGCGTAATCACGGTCATGGAAGCTGAACAGGTTGAAGCGGTTGCGCGAGAAGAGGCGCAGGGACCTGTCCAGCACGTCGATCTCGTCGAGGTCGAACAGCATCGAGAAGACGCGGTAGGTAAACCTGTGTCCTTTCGGCCTGAGCCGCTGATGCAGGACTGTCCCTTCGTAGACGCGGCTCTGCATGCTCAGGCTGCCTTCGCGGCCGCAAGCGGGCTCGGCCCAAGAAAGATGCGGCCCGACTCGTTGACAACCGTCCAGGGCCTGCGAACGCCGCCCACGGCCTCTGCAGCAGCCAGACCGGACTGGATTCCATCCTCATGGAAACCGAAGCCGAAATAGCTGCCGCAGAACCAGACATTGCGACGTCCCTGGATTTCCCAGAGGCGTGCGCGTGCGGCGTTGGCCTTGCCGTCGAACACCGGATGCGCGTAGTCGATCGACGCCACGATGTCGCGTGGCTCAATCGTCGGGTTCAGAGAAACAAAGTAGTCGCGGGTCGTGCTGAGATCCTGCAGCTTGTTCATCCAGTAGGTCACGAACAGATCATTCGTGTTCTCGGCCGAGCCTGACAAATAGTTCCATGCCGACCACAAGCGGCGCCGACGCGGCATCAGCGCCTCATCGCGGTGCAGGACGGCGCGGTTCGGGGAATACCGGAAGCTGCCCAGGAGCTCCTGCTCGAGCGGATCGGCGTCGCGCAGCATGGCGAGCGTTTCGTCGGCATGCGATGCCATGACGACGCCGTCAAAACTCCGCGTCCTTCCATTGAACGCGATTTCAACGCCTGCGCCTCGACGCGTCACGCTTTCGACGCGTGCGCCGAGCTCGACCCTGCCGCTGAATGCTTCGAGAATCCTGCGCACGTAGACCCGGCTTCCTCCGCGCACCGTGCGCCAGTAGGGCCGGTTCACAAGCTGCAGAAGCTGATGGTTCGAGAAGAAATTGACGAAGCTCGCGACAGGGAAGTCCATCACCTGCGCGGTTGGCGTCGACCAGATCGCCGCAGCCATCGGCAGGATGTGCCGCTCGGCGAACCAGCGTGAATAGCCTTGCTGCGCGAGAAAATCCCCCAGCGTCAGCTCGGCGGGCAGACCGCTTGCATTCAATGCACTGGCTTCGCGGAAGAAACGGACCAGATCGCGCATGAGGCTCCAGTGCCCGCCGCTGAGCAGGTTGCGCCATTGGCCGACCAGACTGAGTGGCCCATTCCCGGAGTACTCATAGGCGCCCTCACCCATCGAAACCGCGAATCCCATGCTGGTTTCGTAGGTGTCGACCTTCAGGTGCTCGAACAGCGCTACGAGGTTGGGATAGGCCGAGACATTGTAGACGATGAACCCGGTGTCGACGGGAACTTCGCCCTGCGGCTCCTTCACGGCAAGCGTGTTGCTGTGACCGCCGGGCCGCACGTCCTTTTCAAACAGAGTGACATCATGCGTCCGGGACAACAGCCATGCCGCCGAGAGGCCGGAAATGCCGCTTCCGACAACGGCAATGGATCTGGACGACATACTGGACCACCTTGAGGAACCGAAAGGTCTACGCCCCATGATAACCGTTGGATGCTTGGGGGAAAACACTTCCGGTAAAATAGTTAGTGGTGGCGCTCCCGGGTGGCCGTAAACTTGATTTTTGGCCAGCGTTCGGCGGTGTAGCGCAGTTCCCAGCCGCTCTTGGCCATGAAAACGGGAGACCCGTCGCGATCTTCAGCGAGATTGCCCTGGTTCGCATCCAGGAACTTCTTGAGTTCCGCGGGATCATCGGATCCAACCCAGCGTGCCGTCTCGAACATGCCTTGTTCAAAGGCGACTTCGAGGCCGTATTCAGCCGCAATGCGGCTGGCCAGCACTTCCAGCTGCAATTGACCCACAACACCCACGAACCACTGGGAGCCGATGCGCGGCTTGAAGACCTGCGTGACGCCCTCCTCGGCCAGTGATTCAAGTGCGCGCTGCAAATGCTTGGCCTTGAGTGGGTCCGCAAGCCGAACCCGCCTGATGATTTCGGGCGCAAAGTTCGGAATGCCGGTGAAGGTCAGCTCTTCGCCTTCGCTCAGCGTATCGCCTACGCGCAGCACGCCATGATTGGGGATGCCGATGATGTCCCCGGGCCACGCCTCGTCGACGGTCTGGCGGGACTGCGCAAAGAACAGGATCGGGTTGTGGATACTCATGACTTTGCCCGTGCCCGACTGCTTCAGCTTCATGCCGCGCTTGAACTGGCCTGAACACACGCGCATGAAAGCCACGCGGTCGCGATGATTGGGATCCATGTTCGCCTGGACCTTGAAGACGAAGCCGCTGACCTTGGGCTCGGCCGGCTCGACCATGCGGCTGGTTGACTTCTGCGCGCGCGGTCCGGGCGCCCATTGCCCCAATCCCTCGATCAGCTCCTTCACGCCGAAATGCTTCAGTGCCGAACCGAAAAAGACCGGCGTGATGTGGCCCTCGCGGAAGACATCGAGCTCGAATGCCGGATAGCCGCCGTGCGCGAGGTCCATTTCGTCGCGAAACTGCTTGAGCTCGTCAGGACCGAGCAGGGTCTCGAGCGCCTGCGGATCCACCGGGGCTGCGTCCTTGGCGAAGGGCAGAAACTTGCCGCTCTGGAAGTGCATCGCGCCGCGGAAGTTCAGGCCCGAACCGGCGGGCCACATGGCTGGCGTCACATGCAGCTGGAGCTGGTCAGCGATCTCGTCGATGAGCGAGAACGCATCGCGCGCCTCTCGGTCCATCTTGTTGATGAAGGTGATGATCGGGATGTCGCGCATGCGACAGACCTCGAACAGCTTGCGCGTCTGGCTTTCGATGCCCTTCGCGGCGTCGATCACCATGATCGC
>JBEIFU010000148.1:0-6582 GCA_040382295.1 Alphaproteobacteria bacterium | reverse complement strand
GATGTTCGTGTTGTTCTTCTCGGTGTTCATCTTCTTCTACCCGAACTTCCTCGGCCATGCCGACAATTACATTCCGGCTGACCGTCTCGTGACGCCTGCGCACATCGTTCCCGAGTGGTATTACCTGCCATTCTACGCGGTGCTGCGTTCGGTGCCCGACCAGTTGCTCGGCGTCATCCTGATGTTCGGCGCAATCCTGATCTGGGCCTTCCTCCCCTGGCTGGATCGCAGCCATGTGAGATCCAACAATTTCCGGCCGTTGAACCGTCAGTTCTTCTTCATTCTCCTGGGTGTGATCTGGATCCTCGGGATGCTGGGAGCGCAGACGCCCGACGGGAATTTCCAGTTCTATTTCGGTCTTGAGCTGCCGATCTCGAAGCTTCTGCTGACCCAGCTCTGCACGATCTGGTACTTCGCGCATTTCCTGATCATTACGCCCATTATCAGCACGATGGAGAAGCCCTTGCCTGTACCCGAGAGCATTGCCACCGCCGTGCTTGCAAAGGGCGCCGCTCCTGCGGTTGCCCAGGCGAAGGGGTAAGGGGATTGCCATGAGACTTATTGCGATTGCATCCCTTCTGGCTGTTGTGATGTCCACGTCGGCGCAGGCTGCGGGTAGCGGTGATACTGCTCGCAAGCATCCCGAGCCGCAGGCTTGGTCCTTCTCCGGACCGTTCGGCACTTTTGATCGCCAGCAGCTGCAGCGTGGCTATCAGGTGTACAAGGAGGTTTGTGCTGCCTGCCATGGCATGAAGCTCCTGTCGTTCCGGAACCTTGCCCAGAAGGGCGGACCGGAGTTTTCCGAGGCTCAGGTCAAGACGCTTGCGGCTGGCGTTCAGGTTGCCAGCCTTGATGATAATGGCGAGCCGACGGAGCGCGCGGGAACGGTTGCCGATCGCTTCCCGTCGCCGTATCCCAATGCCAAGGCTGCGCGCGCGGCCAACAACAACGCCTATCCGCCTGATTTGTCCGTGATCGTGAAGGCGCGCGCGCACGGCATCGAGGGCGAAGGGCCTGATTATCTCTATTGGTTGCTCGTCGGCTATAGCGATCCGCCGGAGGGAAAGGCCGTTCTTGAGGGGCTCTACTACAATCCCTATTTCGAGGGGCATCAAATTGCGATGCCGCCTCCGTTTGCTTCGGATGGGCAGGTGACATGGCCGGAGGGTAATCCGCCTGCAACCAAGTCCCAGATGGCGAAGGACGTCGTCACTTTCCTGACCTGGGCGGCCGACCCGCACATGGAATCACGCAAGGCGCTTGGCGTGAAGGTGGTCATGTTCCTGGTCTTCCTCTGCGTGCTGCTCTACTTTGCCTACAAGCGCCAGTGGAAAGACGTTGATCACTGATTCTGACGAGGCATCCCGAAGGATGAGACGAGGGACCGGTGGGAGCTGGTCCCTTTTTTCTTGCCGCCCCTCTCGCGCTTGAATTCCATTGCGCGAGGGGGCGCAGATGTTACAAACGCGCCGCAATCGGGTCTGGTGAATCTCATGGGCAAGACGGTTCTTGGTGTCATTGGCGGCAGCGGGGTTTATGACGTCGACGGCCTCGAAGGTGCGAAGTGGGAGCGCGTGCTCTCACCCTGGGGCGAGGCTTCGGACGAGCTTCTTTTCGGCCGCCTTGGCGGTGTCGACATGGTCTTCCTGCCCCGCCACGGGAGAGGGCACGTCCATTCGCCGACCTGGATCAACTATCGCGCCAATATTGATGTCCTGAAGCGGGTGGGTGTGACTGACCTGATTTCCGTCTCGGCATGCGGTTCTCTCAAGGAGGACTTGCCGCCGGGGACGTTCGTTTTCGCCGACCAGTTCATCGATCGCACATTCGCGCGCGAGAAATCCTTTTTTGGTCCCGGCTTTGTGGCCCATGTCTCGATGGCACACCCTGTCTGTCCACGGCTTGTGTCCGCCTTGACGGCTGCGGCCAGGCAAGCGGGCATTAGTCCTGTGGTGGGTGGGACCTATCTTGCGATGGAGGGGCCGCAGTTCTCGACCCTGGCCGAATCCAATCTCTATCGCTCGTGGGGCTGCAGCGTCATTGGCATGACGGCCATGCCCGAGGCCAAGCTCGCCCGGGAGGCTGAGTTGCCATATGCCATTGTTGCGATGGTCACGGACTATGATTGCTGGCACCCCGATCACGACCATGTCACGGTGGACCAGGTGGTGAAGATCCTCAACGGGAATGCTGATAATGCGCGAAAGCTGCTGAAAGCGCTCACGCCGCTTGTGGGGCCTGAACGCACGCCATCGCCGCTGGGGATTGAAACCACACTCGATACGGCGCTGATCACCGCGCCTGAAAAGCGCGATGCGGCGCTTGCTGCCAAGCTCGATGCCGTTGCTGGCCGGGTTCTCAGGAAAGGCTGACTCATGGATATCAAATCGGTCATTCGCACGATCCCGGATTATCCCAAGCCCGGGATCATGTTTCGCGACGTGACGACCCTCTTCGGGAATGCACGTGCCTTCCGCACGACTGTTGACCAGTTGGTGCAACCTTATGCCGGAACCCGGATCGACAAGGTCGTGGGGATCGAGGCGCGCGGGTTCATTCTTGCCGGCGCCGTTGCACACCAGCTTTCGGTTGGTTTCGTGCCGGTTCGCAAGAAGGGCAAGCTGCCGTGGCGTACGATCAGCCAGACTTACGACCTGGAGTACGGCACGGATACTGTCGAGATTCATGAAGATGCCGTCGCCCTCGGGGAGAACGTTCTGCTGGTGGATGACCTCATTGCGACGGG
Source organism: Alphaproteobacteria bacterium (assembly GCA_040382295.1). Taxonomy (GTDB): domain Bacteria; phylum Pseudomonadota; class Alphaproteobacteria; order Micropepsales; family Micropepsaceae; genus SZUA-430. The sequence goes on along the minus strand of JBEIFU010000148.1, from coordinate 3,836 downwards.
CGGTACTGCAGAGGCGGCCATCCGGCTTGTCGAGCGGGTTGGTGCACATGTTGTCGGGTGCAGTTTCATCATCGACCTGCCGGAGTTGAAGGGACGGGCCCGCCTCGAGAAGCTCGGCAAGCGCGTTCTGTCCTTGGTCGAGTTCGAGGGGCACTGACGCGCCATGAAGATCCATGGGCACAGCTATCGGACCATCTGGGTGCGGCCGGATGGCTGGTCCGTCGAGGTCATCGACCAAACGCAATTACCGTTCGCTTTTTCGACGCGGGCTCTCGCTTCAATTGATGATGCAGCGACGGCCATCAAGAGCATGGTGGTGCGGGGTGCGCCCCTGATTGGTGCGACTGCGGCCTATGGTCTTTGCATGGCGCTGCGTGCGGACGCCTCGGATCAAGCGCTCTCGAGGGCCTACACGCATCTGGTCGCCACACGCCCCACGGCCATCAATCTGAAGTGGGCGCTGGACCAGATGGTGGCTGCCGTCCGACCTGTTCCAGTCCCGGGCCGTGTTCAGGCTGCCTACGCGCGTGCTGCGCAACTTTGTGATGATGATGTTGCCACGAATGAAGCCATTGGCAGGCATGGCCTGTCGGTCATCAGGGAGATCGCCCGACGCAAGGCCGGGCTGACGGTCAATATCCTGACCCATTGCAACGCGGGCTGGCTGGCATGTGTGGACTGGGGTACGGCCCTTGCGCCGATCTACATGGCCCATGACGAGGGCATTCCGGTTCATGTCTGGGTCGACGAGACACGACCGCGAAACCAGGGTGGGTCGCTAACGGCCTACGAGCTGGGTGCGCACGGCGTCAAGCACACAATCATCGTCGACAATGCGGGCGGGCATTACATGCAGCATGGGCAGGTCGACATGTGCATCGTCGGTACAGACCGGACGTCGTCGGCCGGTGATGTGGCCAACAAGATCGGCACTTATCTCAAGGCTTTGGCTGCGCTTGACAATGGTGTGCCTTTCTATGTGGCGCTTCCCTCGTCGACGATCGACTGGACAATCAGCGATGGGCTTCGCGGCATCGAGATCGAGGAGAGGTCGCCGCATGAGGTTACCCATGTGCTCGGACGGCTTCCCGATGGTTCTACCCACCAGGTGCAATTGACGTCTCCTGGCAGTCCGGCCGCCAATCCGGCGTTCGATGTGACGCCTGCACGGCTGGTGACTGGCCTCATCACGGAGCGTGGGACCTGTCCTGCGACGCCAGCGGGGCTGGCGGGTCTGTTTCCAGAGCGGGCTCGTTAGGAGTGGACCAGTTGCGTCAGGCTATCCTGCCCTCCGCGGGGCACAATCGGATTGTGCCCCAGGGCGGCAGTACCTATGTTCCCAGAGATATGCGGGGGGCTTCTCCATGGCTACAGCCCTGATTACTGGTGCGGCGCGGCGCCTTGGTCGCGAGATCGCGCTAAGGCTTGCCAGGGAGGGGTGGGATGTTGCTGCCCACTACCTGTCGAGCGAGGACGACGCACGCCAACTGAAGGCGGATGTCGAAGGCATGGGGCGCCGATGCGGCCTGCTGCGTGCGGACCTCGCCATCGAGGCGGAGGTGCAGGGCATCGTCGGCCGCGCCAAGACTGCCCTCGGCCCTGTCCTTGTCCTCGTCAATTGCGCGTCGGTCTTTGAGGATGACCGCGTCGATACCGCGACCCGCGAGAGCTGGGACCGGCACCTGAATACGAACCTGCGCGCGCCCTTTGTCCTGTCGCAGCAATTTGCGGCGTGCCTGGGGGCGGGCGAACATGGCTGCATCGTGAACCTCATCGACCAATCCATCCTGCGGCTCACGCCCCAGTTCATGTCCTACACGGTCTCCAAGGCGGGATTATGGACGCTGACGCAGACCATGGCGCAGGCGCTCGCGCCCCGCATACGCGTCAACGCCGTGGCGCCGGGACCGTCCTTGAAGGCCTCACACCAAAGCCAAGCCAATTTCGACCGCCAGGTGCAATCGACGCTCCTGCGTCGACCATCGGGGCCCGAACAAATCGCGGCGGCCGTCTCCTATCTGGTGGCTGCCACTTCGGTCACGGGACAGATGATTGCCGTTGACAGCGGGCAGCACCTTACATGGTCTGCCAGTGACTTTGTGGAGTGAGGCATCGTGGCCAAAGATAGTGCCCAGATCCAGCCCCTGCGTATTGCCGATGCACGCCGGCGCATTCGGCATGTCTTCGTTCGCGATCTCGAGCTTGACGCGAATATCGGCGTCTATCACCGCGAACGGGGAAAGACTCAGCCAGTGCGGATCAATGTCGATCTGACCGTCGAGGAGGGGGACGGACCACTGGAGGACAAACTGTCGAATGTGGTGGACTATGGTGCTGTCGTCGATGGCATCAAGGATATCCTTGCCGGTGGGCACCTCAATCTTGTTGAGACACTGGCAGAAAGGGTCGCAGCATTTTGCCTGTCGGATCAGCGCGTGCGTGTTGCTCGTGTGCGGATCGAGAAGCTGCAGGTGGTGGCGGAAGCAATGTCTGTTGGCGTCGAGATTGAGCGTGAGGCCGAGCGCCCAGGCCCAAGATGATCGTGCATGACGCAGGCGGGTGATACTGACGGTCAGTCGTCCCTTGAAGGGCCCGGGCTCCTGGCAAAGGGGGCAGAGGTCATCGCGTCCTATCTGGTTCGCCTGCCTCATGCGCCCGGTGTCTATCGGATGATCGGCGCGGACGGGGCCGTGCTCTACGTGGGCAAGGCCGCGAGCCTGAAGAAGCGCGTCCAGGCTTATACCAAGCCCTTCGACCAGCCGCAGCGGATTGCGCGCATGATCGCCCAAACGGTCAGCATGGAGTTCGTGCAGACGGGATCGGAGGTCGAAGCCCTTCTGCTTGAGGCCAACCTCATCAAGAGGCTGAAGCCGCGCTACAATATCCTTCTGCGGGACGACAAGACGTTTCCGCATATTCTCATCACGGCTGACCATGAGGCACCGCAGCTGGTCAAGCACCGTGGTGCCAAGTCACGCAAGGGGGACTATTTCGGGCCGTTTGCGTCGGCAGGGGCGGTGAACCGCACGCTCAACACGCTGCAGCGTGCGTTCCTCCTGCGCAGCTGTTCGGATGCCGTCTATTCGGGGCGAACGCGACCTTGCCTGCTCTACCAGATCAAGCGCTGCGCGGGTCCCTGCGTTGGCAAGGTGGGGCTTGTCGAGTATCAACGGCTTGTGATGGAGGCTCGAGACTTCATGCGGGGCCGGGGACAGGATGTCCGCAACAATCTCTCGGTGGAGATGGAAGCCGCAGCGGCCGCACTTGATTTCGAGAAGGCAGCAAAACTGCGCGACCGCATCCGGGCGCTGGCGCATGTGCAGCTGCAGCAGGGGATCAATCCGGACACAATCAGTGAAGCTGACCTGTTCGCGCTGCATCAGGCGGGCGGCCAGAGCTGCGTGCAGGTCATCTTTTTCCGGTCAGGGCAGAATTGGGGTAACCATGTCTTCTTTCCGCGGCATGAGCGCGGTGTGGAGCCGTCGGAGCTTTTGTCGGGTTTCGTCTCGCAGTTCTATGACGAGCGTGATCCGCCCGCGAGCGTGATCCTCAGTCATGATGTCGAGGATGCCAGCTTGCTCGTGGAGGCGCTTTCGCAGAAGGCCGAGCGACGCGTGGAGCTGATCGTCCCGCAGCGAGGCGAGAAGCGAGATGTCATGGCTCAGGCGATGCTGAATGCGCGTGAGGCGCTGGCGCGCAAAATGGCGGAGAGCGCCAGCCAATTGCAGATGCTGGCTGCCGTGGGAGAGGCTTTCGAGCTGGAGGCGCCGCCCCGCCGCATCGAGGTCTATGACAACAGCCACATCCAGGGCGCCCATGGCGTCGGTGCCATGATC
>JBEIFU010000147.1:0-6662 GCA_040382295.1 Alphaproteobacteria bacterium | reverse complement strand
TTGACCAGCGCCATGATGTTCAGGGCCTGAACGACGTCGGGGCAGTTCTGGCAGGAGAGCGAGTAGAATGTCTCGAAGTGAAGCGGGCCCTCGAGGGCGCGCACCTGGTCGAGCAGGCTTGATGGCTGCTTCACCGGCACGCCGCCGGCGTTGAGCAGCGCGAGGATGAAGGAGTTGAATTCGTGACCCAGCGGGAGGCCCGCAAAGCGCACGTGCGCCTCGCTACCCTTCGGACCGATGGTGAAGGAGGGCGTGAATTCAACGCCCTCCTTCGTCGAGACAGAAATGAGATCCGAAAGGCCGGCGACATCGTCGAGGAGGCCACGCATGCGTTCGGCGGCTTCGGATCCGTCAAGAGATACGCCAAGCTCGATGGGCTGGACCAGTCGCTCCAGGTAGGATTTCAGCTGTGTCCTGATGGCGTCATCGAGCATGGCGGTCATTCCCTTGTTTTCGTGTTCTTCAGTGGGTGATCAGATCTTGCCGACGAGGTCGAGCGAGGGCGTCAGCGTCTTGTCGCCTTCCTTCCACTTCGCGGGGCAGACCTCGCCCGGGTGCTCGTGGACGTACTTTGCGGCCTTCACCTTGCGCAGCAGCTCCTTCGCATCGCGGCCAACGCCACCGGCGTTGATCTCGACGATCTGGATGCGGCCGTTCGGGTCGATCACGAAGGTGCCGCGATCAGCGAGGCCGGCCTCTTCGATCATCACGCCGAAATTGCGCGTGATCGTGCCCGTCGGGTCGCCGACCATGAAGAACTCGATCTGCTTGATGGCCGGTGACGTGTCGTGCCAGGCCTTGTGGGCAAAGTGCGTGTCGGTCGAGACGGCGTAGATCTCGGCGCCGAGCTTCTGGAACTCGCCATAGTTCTTGGCCAGGTCCTCGAGCTCGGTCGGACAGACGAAGGTGAAGTCGGCCGGATAGAAGAAGACGACCGACCACTTGCCCTTCAGATCAGCCTCGGTCACGGGGACGAACTTGCCCCAGCGGAAGGCCGTCGCCTTGAAGGGCTTCACTTCGGTGTTGATGATCGACATGGGATGGAATCCTCGGAATGTTGACGGGCCCTGCGGATGCCGGGCCTCGATGGGGCCGGACCCTAGTCGAGTGCTTTATTCGTTTGAAACGAATAATACCTATTTATACGATCGTTTTTTTCGATTATTCTCCAATCATGAAGCTGATCCCCTCGCTGCGCCAGCTGCGCTATCTCATCGCTGTCGTGGACCTGCGCCATTTCGGGCAGGCGGCGGAAGCGTGCCTTGTCAGCCAGTCGACGCTGAGTGCGGCGATCCAGGAACTCGAGGACCTGCTGGGGGCGAAGCTGCTCGAGCGAACGAAACGCTCGGTGCTGCCGACGCCGCTGGGGCTCGAGATTGCCGCGCGTGCACGGGCGCTGATCAAGGGGGCGGAGGACATCGCCGATATCGCCGCGGCGGCACGCGAACCGCTGTCAGGCCCGCTGCGCCTTGGCATGATCCCGACCATCGGACCCTTCATCGTGCCGCGCGCGATGCCAGAGCTGCGCAAGCGTTTCCCGAAGCTCAAGCTCTTCCTGCGCGAAGACCAGACGGCCCGGCTGCTGTCTCAACTTGAGAACGGTGAGATCGATGGCGCCCTGATTGCACTGCCCTATCCCATCGATGGCTTTGATTCGGCCACCGTTGCGCGTGACCGTTTCAGCGTCGTGTTCCCGCCCAATCATCGCAAAGCGCAGGCCGCGGGTATCAGGGCGAGCGAGCTTGCACTCGAGGAGCTGCTGCTGCTGGAAGACGGGCACTGCCTGCGCGACCACGCGCTTGCGGCGTGTTCGCTTGAGAGCGCGCGGCGCAACGAGGGCTTCAAGGGCACGAGCCTCTATACGCTTGTGCAGATGGTGGCGAACGGCTTGGGCGTCACGCTGCTGCCGCAGGTGGCACTCGATGCGGGGATCCTGCGCGGGCTGAAGCTGCCGGTGCTGACCCTGGATGCTGACACGCCCTATCGCGACATCGGGCTTGTGTGGCGACGCGGGTCGGGACAGGCGCGGACGCTGGCTGCGGTGGCGGGGGCGTTCAAGGAGATCTGGCCGTCGGCGGGGTGAAGCCGCGTTGGCTGCGCACAAAAAGAATTTACTTCTTTACATTATGTCAGGTTTTCTTTACATCTCGACCCGGAAATGTCAGGTTTACATGACAAATGGAGGGCTTTCATGCTTGCTGAGACAATCAATCCCCTCGCCTTCGCAGCCGGGATCGCCGCGCTCGTGGGTCTTTCGGGACTGTTATATGGGGCCACCGGCAAGGTGCAGTCGCGCGCCAATTTCGGGCTTCGTCTGCTGCAGGGGGGCATGACCCTCGCAGGCCTGCTGCTCATCGCGGGCGCCTTCATCTTCGGGCCAGAGACTGACCTTTTCGGAGGGATTCTATTGCTTGCATTGGGCATGGGCACAACCGCCATCAAGTCGCCTTCCTGAGGGCGCAGCGCGATGGATAACCGTCTGCGGGTGCTGCGCGCCGAACGAGGCTGGAGCCAGGCTGACCTTGGCGAGCGGATCGGCGTGTCGAGGCAGGCCGTGAACGCCATCGAGACAGGCAAGCATGACCCCAGCCTGTTGCTGGCCTTCCGGATCGCGCAGGTGTTCGGCGCGCGGCTTGAAGACATCTTTGATCCGAAACTCAACGCATCCGATGGAGCTTCGTCATGACAACGAAAACCCCGTCCACACTGGTCTTCACGATCCTCAGCGTCATCGTTGGCGCCGTGATCGGATTTTTCGGGTTCAACTATCTTTTTGACACCTGGGAAAACGGTGGCATCGTGTCATCGTCCGATACGCTGGCGGTGGTGCTTGCCGTGCTGCTGGCCGGACAAGGCGTCATGGTGTTCGGGCTTTCCTTTGCCCGGCGATCGCTTGGCGCCGTCATCAGCGGCGAAGAACACCGCAGCGCGACGCCTGCGCAGGTTGCCCGATACCGGGTGCAGGGAGCGGTGCTGCTGCTCGCGGCGCTGCTGCTGTTCCTGCCGGTCGATCCGACGCTGCTTGGGCTCATCCCAGCAGCTCCTGGGGAAACGGTCATGGTGGTTGTTGCTCTCCTTATTGCCCTTCAGTCCCTGTTCAACCTGCGCCTCTGGCTTGGAAGTGACGAGTTTGACCGGCAGATGATCGCCAATACGAGCGCGGTGAGCTTCTGGGCGACGCAGGTGCCGATCTTCCTTTGGGGCGCAGGCGAGCGCATCGGGGTCTTGCCTGCCCTTGGCACCTGGGACCTGGCTGTCGCGATCATGGTGATCTATCTCATGGCGTCGTCATACATTACGATGCGCCACGGTGCGGGCTAGGCTCCTGTCGGGGCCCACCCCTTCCATACTGCGAGGCCCTGCATGAGTGAAGAATTCTTCGTCGATCCGTCACGCCAGAACTTCGATGCGTTCAAGGCGCTGCCGCGGGATACGCCGATCAACATGCTGAACCTGATCCGGTTCCGCGATCGCGCGGCGTATCCGGAGGGGCACAGCCATGCGGGGCGGAACCTCACGGGGGCCGAGGCTTATGCGGAGTACGGGCGGACAAGCGAGCCCATCTTCACGCGCGTCGGCGGCCGGACGGTCTGGCGCGGGCAGATGGAGGCGATGGTAACGGGGCCCTCGTCCGAGGCTTGGGATGCGGCCTTCATCGCGTTCTATCCCAACGCGGGTGCGTTCCTCGCCATGGTCACGGATCCGGCCTACAAGCTTGCGGTCGTGCACCGGCAGGCGGCGGTGCTGACCAGCCGGCTCGTGCGCTTTGCGCCACGCGCGGTCGGGACGGGGTTTGCCTAAAGCCATTTTCGGTGACAGTGCACTTATCTCCTCACTGAACCGAGTTTCGACTTCAAAGCATGCGTGCGGAGATAAGTGCACTGTCACCGTAATTACTGATGGGAGGAAGAATCATGAGTGACTACAAGCTTCTGATTGGCGGCAAGCTCGTCGACGGTGCGCAGACCATGCCCGTCATCAACCCGGCGACTGAGGAGGCCTTTGCGACCTGTCCGCGCGCGTCGAAGGCGCAGTTGGACGAGGCGGTTGCAGCTGCGAAGGCGGCCTTCCCCGCCTGGAGCACCACGCCGATTGCCGAACGCAAGAAGGTGCTGCTGGCGATTGCGGACATGATCGAGAAGAACGCGGGCGAACTGGCCCGGTTGCTGACGCAGGAACAGGGCAAGCCGATCGGCGATGCCACGGGCGAGATTTATGGTGCGGCGGCGTTCTTCAAGTATTTCACGATGCTCGACCTGCCGGTCAAGGTCATCGACGACAGCGCGAACCAGCGCGTCGAAGCGCATCGCAAACCTCTGGGCGTCATCGGCGCAATCACGCCGTGGAACTTCCCCATGATCCTGCTGGCGTTCAAGCTGCCGCCGGCACTGCTTGCGGGCAATACGATCGTGGTGAAGCCGGCGCCGACCACGCCGCTGACCACGCTGAAGCTGGGCCAGCTCATCCAGGGGCTCGTGCCGCCAGGCGTCGTCAACATCATTGCGGACGCCAACGATCTGGGCGGCGCGATGACCACGCATCCGGACATCCGCAAGATCTCGTTCACGGGCTCGACGGCGACCGGCAAGAAGGTGATGGCGAGTGCGGCCGAGGCGCTGAAGCGCGTGACGCTGGAACTTGGCGGTAATGACGCGGGCATCGTGCTCGACGACGTGAATCCGAAGGAGGCTGCGCCCAAGCTCTTCCAGAGCGCGTTCCAGAACAACGGACAGGTCTGCATCGCGATGAAGCGGCTCTATGTGCACGAGTCGATCTATGACGAGATGTGCGGCGAGCTTGCGAAACTGGCCGATGCCGCCATCATCGGTGACGGGCTGATGCAGGGCACGCAGATCGGCCCGCTGCAGAACCGCATGCAGTACGAGAAGGTCAAGGAGTTCATCGAGGATGGAAAGAAGAATGGCCGCGTGATTGCCGGCGGCACGGTCGAGGACAGGCCTGGCTATTTCATCCGCCCGACGATCGTGCGCGACATCACTGATGGCACGCGGCTTGTCGACGAGGAGCAGTTTGGCCCGGTGCTGCCGGTCATCAAGTTCAAGGATGCCGAGGATGCGGTTCAGCGTGCGAATGCCTCGCCCTGGGGGCTTGGCGGCTCTGTCTGGGCGAAGGATACCGACAAGGCCTATGCGCTGGCCGACAAGATGGAAGCCGGCACGATCTGGGTGTACAAGCATGCTGACCTTGCGCCGAACATTCCGTTCGGCGGGGCGAAGCTGTCGGGCCTTGGTTCGGAACTGGGCGAGGAAGGCCTTGCCGAGTTCACACAGCTCAAGATCATCAACATGGCGAAGTGATTGAATTTCGGTGACAGTGCATTCCCGCACTGTCACCGTAATCGGCCCTTACCAGGGCAGCGGGTTGCCAGCGTAGTCGAAGAAGCCGCCGGTCTGTGCCGGCTGCAGGCCCTCGATGACCCCCAGGAGGTCGGCGGCGGCCTCTTCCGGCGGACGGACACTCAGGCCTGACTTGGAGAAAGGAGCCGAGAGTTTCGTATCGACCGTGCCCGGGTGCAGCGCGACGCAGATCGCTCCGGGGCGCGTGCGCTTGAGTTCAACCGAGGCGGTTCTAAGGATCTGATTCAGGGCAGCCTTCGACGCTCGGTAGGCGTGCCAGCCGCCGAGCTGATTGTCGCCGATGCTGCCGACCTTGGCCGAGAGCACGGCCACGACAGAACGCCCCTCGCGCGGCAGGAGCGGCGTGAAGTGCTTGAGCACGAGGGCGGGACCGATCGCGTTGATTGCAAAGGCCTTGGCGAAATGGCTGGCTGAGAGATCGCGCAGGCTGCGTTCGGGACGGTTGACCTCGTCATGCAGGAAGCCGGTGGCGATCACCAGCAGGCCGAGGGGCCGGCCCTGCCCCGCCACGTGGGCGGCTGCACGCTCGATCGCAGCTTCATCAGTCAGGTCGAGCGGGGGGGCTGACTGTCGCGAGAACGCCATGACCGGGCCGCTTGGGCGCAAGGCCTCTGCCATGCTGCGCCCGATGCCGCCGGCGGCGCCGATGATGACGCTGGTAGTGCCATGATCCATTTGGGTGATACGAAGCCCCTTGTGCGCCGGTTCAATCGTCTCGCGGCCCGCCCCTGACAAGCTTGCGCGGCTGGCCCCGGTCGGCCTAGACCTGCCCAAATTACTCTTTTCAAGGACCCTACGCCATGCTCCCGACGCCCCGAGACCAGAAGCCCTATGACATCATCGTGCTGGGGGCGACGGGGTATGTGGGGCAGTTGATCGCCGCGTACCTTGCCACGAGCTATCGCGGCAACGAGGTGCGCTGGGCGATGGCGGGGCGCAGCCAGAAGAAGCTTGATGCGGTGAAGGCGGCGCTGGGCGACGCGGGTGCGCATGTCGCGACCATCGTTGCCGATACCTCGAACATGAATGACCTTGAGGCGCTGGTTGACCAGGCGCGCGTGATCCTGACGACGGTCGGGCCCTATGCGAAATATGGATCGGGCCTGGTCGAGGCCTGCGCGCGCTCAGGAACCGATTATGTCGACCTCACGGGTGAAGCGCCCTGGATCCAGGCGATGATCGACAGCTGGCAGCTCGAAGCGGAAAAATCGGGCGCGCGCATCGTGCCCTGCTGCGGCTTTGACTCGATCCCGTCGGACCTTGGCGTGTTCTTCCTCAACGAAG
>JBEIFU010000146.1:0-6663 GCA_040382295.1 Alphaproteobacteria bacterium | reverse complement strand
GCGGGGCTCGAGCGCTTCCTGAAGGAGGTCGACGTCGCGCCCGACCAGGTCCTGATCGAGGTGACGATCGCGGAGGTGACGCTCAACGACACGCTCAGGTTCGGGGTGGAGTGGTACTTCAAGAACGCCGGAGACCAGGCCTTCTCCCTTGGGCGCGCCCTGAAGCCGGCTGCGAGCGTGCCTGGGTTCAATTTTACCTACACGATCCCGGACGTCGAGGTGGCGCTGAGTGCCCTGGGCTCGATCACGGACGTTCAGGTTGTCTCGGCGCCCAAGCTGCTGACGCTCAACAACAGGCCGGCCTTCCTGCAGTTTGGCGACCAGGTTCCCGTCATCACGCAGACCGCAACGGGCGTGCGCGATGCCAACGACCCGACCATCGTGAACTCTGTCCAGTTCCGGGACACGGGCATCGTGCTCAGGGTCACGCCACGCATCAGCAAGGGCGGCACGGTCTTCGTGGACGTGAACCAGGAGGTGAGCTCGGCTGTCCAGACCACGACATCGGGCATCGACTCGCCGACCATCCAGCAGCGGCGCATCTCCAGCACGGTCGCGGTACAGGACGGGGACTCCATCGCGCTGGGCGGGATGATCCGCCGGAGCGATACGCGTAGCAACAGCGGCGTGCCTCTGCTGCGCGACGTGCCGGTCGTCGGCAGCCTCTTCTCGAGCACCAGCAACCAGGGAGCACGGACCGAGCTGCTGATCTTCCTCAGGCCGCGCATCGTCCCGAATGCCGCAGCAGCGCGCGAGATGACCGAGCAGCTGAAGCGCGGGCTTCGCAGCCTCGATCTCGGCCGCAGCAGCAGCCCGCCGTTAACCCGCGATTAGGCATAGACGCAGTCATGCCCCCGATTGCCGTGGGTGTCAGGGGGCAGGGAAGGTGAACTTAACTCGTGCTCCCTTAAGGTTGCCGGGAAAGCAGAGGCCTTCATGAAAGCTTCCCGCTCCCGTTCAAGGGACACAGCACGTTCGTCAAGCCTGCTGCGAACCTACACGGAGTTCGCAGGCGCGGCCACGTCGCGCCGCCGATCGGAACTGCTGCTCGACGCGGCACGCCGCGAGGCCGAGCTGTCGAACCGGGTAAAGGGCGAGTTCGTTGCCCACATGAGCCACGACCTGCGCACGCCGCTGAACGCCATTATCGGGTTCTCCGACATGCTGTGCAGCACGCCCGTGGTGGAACACAATCCGGCCCGCGCACGGGAATATGCAGGCGACATCCAGCATGCAGGCCAGCACCTGCTCAGGATCATCAATGCCATTCTGGATCTGGCCAAGCTTGAAAGCGGCCAGTGCGAGCTGCAGATCGAGCCGTGTGACCTGCGCGATGTGCTCTACTCCACCGAACTCATGGCAGCCCCGCAGGCCCATAACAAGCGGCAGCGGCTGACAACCAGCATGCCGGAAGGCCTGCCCTGCGTGAGGGCCGACGCGCTGAAGCTCAAGCAGATCCTCATCAATCTGGCCTCGAACGCCATCAAGTTCACGCCGCAGGGCGGGCAGATACGGATCGAAGTGGGTTGGCGCCCGGAGGGCGAGATCGGTATCGACGTCATCGACAGCGGGGTTGGCATGACGGCTGACGAGATCTCAGTCGCCATGTCGAAGTTCGGGCGCGTGCGCAATGCACTCACCCGCCAGGAGGAAGGCACGGGCCTCGGGCTGACCATCGTGAAGAACCTTTGCGTGGCCCAGGGTATGCAGTTCCAGCTCCACAGTCAGCCTGGCATCGGCAGTACGGCCTCCGTGATCATGCCGCAGCAACTCATCGTCGAAACCAAACCAAGGTAAGCGGACAGCCACATGCAAAGCTTCAAGAGTTCGGCTCCTTCCGTTGATGCGGCCGCAGCGCAAGAGACCTCGCAGGCAAGGGGCACCCAGCCAGCGACCTTCGCCCACATCGTCTCGGTGGAAGGCGGTCAGGCCATCGCTGCCTTCGACGTGCGTACGCGGCTGGGCGGAAGCATGGAGGCGCGGGTCGTCATTGGAGCAACCGTATCGATCAGGACGCCGCGCGCCGACGTCATCGGCATCGTGACAGGGCTGTCGGTACCGACGGCCGAGCTTGATGGCGAGCAGCCGGTGCTCCGCCTCTTCGAGGTTGACCTTGTCGGCGAGGTTCTCGTCGACCGCTTCACCGGCGACAGGCGCTTCCATCGCGGTGTCACGACGCTGCCCACGCTGGGCGACGAAGTGGGCCTGACCAATCTCGAAAGCCTCGCCGCGGTCTATTCATCCCATGGGCGTCCGACCGTCGAGATCGGGACCCTGAGCCAGGATTCAAACGTACCGGCGAGCGTCATCGTCGATGATCTCCTGTCCAAGCACTTTGCCGTCGTCGGCTCTACGGGCGCTGGCAAGAGCTGCGGGATCACGGCGATCCTGCACGGCCTCATCGCGGAGTATCCCGGTTCCCGCGTCATCGTGCTGGACATTCACAACGAGTACTCGGCTGCCTTCCGCGGCATGGCCGAGGTGATCAATCCAAGCAACCTGCACCTTCCATTCTGGCTGCTCAGCTTTGACGAGCTGGCCAGCGTCTTCATGACGTCGGACACACCCGAACCCGAAGACATGGAGATCCTTCACGACGCGGTGATGCAGTCCAAGCGGCGCTCCGGCGAACAGCGCGCGCCGCAGCCGGCTGGAGGCCCCCTCCGACGCAGCACGGATACATCGACCACCACGATCGACTCGCCCACGCCGTTCCGGCTGGCAGATATCTCCAGCTACATCGAAGCGCAGATGGGCAAGCTCGAGCGCACGCGCAGCACGATCGCCCTGCGTCGCATCCGGGCGCGCATCGAGACCCTGATGTCGGACCCGCGCTATGCCTTCATGTTCGGTGGCGTGACCGTTCAGGACAAGCTGACGGAGATCATCGGACGTCTCTTCCGTATACCGACGAATGGGCGCCCCGTCACCGTCATCGACCTGTCGGCGGTTCCTGCCGAGATCCTCAACGTCGTCATCTCCGTCATCTGCCGTCTTGCCTTCGAACTGGGTGTCTGGAGCAAGGGCAAGTACCCGATGACCCTCATCTGCGAGGAGGCACACCGTTACGTGCCGCTCGACAAGACGCTCGGCTTCGAGCCGACGCGCCTTGCAGTCACGCGCATTGCCAAAGAGGGTCGCAAGTACGGCATTTCGCTCGGGGTCGTTACACAGCGTCCAGCGGAGATCGATCCGACCCTGCTGTCCCAGTGCAGCACCATCTTCTCCTTCCGTCTCGCCAGCGATGCCGACCAGCAGGCTGTGCGTTCACGCGCCGCAGACTGTGCAGCCGGTTTGCTGGACTTCCTTTCCTCGCTCGGCGACGGCGAAGCCATCGCCATCGGACAAGGCGTCAGCATGCCCATGCGCATTCGCATGCGTCGGCTGGAGCCACACCAGTTACCCGCAGGGTCCGGACACTCCTTCGCCGAGATCTGGCAGCGTGAGACCGGCAGCCTCGCGGAGCTGGAGGGGGTCGTGACCCGCTGGCGCTTCAACCGTCGCACCGATGACATGTTCCGCGGTGCCGGATCCGCACCAACCCTCGACTCCGGCAGCGCCTGACCGAAACGCGCAGCCGCTCCCGGTGCCTGAGCGGCCGCCAAACGCTGGTCATCAACGACCTGTCACTTCCCGTCGGTCCCGCGCTATGATGGACGAGACGGACGGAGGGACAGCGGATGCGGCGACTTTGGACTTATGCCGGGATCGGAGCACTGGCAGCAGTCGGAGCCTGGACATGGTCGTTCTTGTCGGCTGCCGGCATCTTCCTTGATATTCCCGCCAAGAGCGTCGGCGTCTGCCGGTCGATCTCAGGAGGCGGCATTGCGGGGATCGAGGATCTTGCCATCGATCCAGAGACGCGGGTGGCATACCTGTCGGGGTACGACCGGTGGGCGATGATGCGCGGTGAGCGCGTGCGAGGCGCCATCTGGACCTACGCGCTGGATGATCCCGATGCAGTTCCCGTGGACGTGACGGGGGCGGCACTTGCAAATGGCTTCCACCCACACGGCATCAGCCTGTATCGGGGGCCGGACGGGAAGAAAGTCCTGCTCGTGATCAATCATTTCGGCGGGCGACATACGGTCGAGATCTTCGATGTCGAGGGTGCGGGCCTTGCGCACCGCATGACCATCGAGGGTGAAGGCATGGTGTCCCCGAATGATCTCGTTGGAACGGGACCCCGTTCATTCTACGTGACCAACGACCACCTCTATCCCACCGGCTTCATGCGCACGATGGAGGATTTCCTCTGGCTCAGGGTATCAAACGTGCTCCATTTCGATGGCACGTCGTGGAAGACGGTGATCAACGGCGTGGGCGGGGCCAACGGCATCAACATGAGCGCAGACGGACGCTCTCTGTATGTATCGGCGATGAGCGAGCGGGCAGTGCGCATTCTCGATCGAGACCCCGCGACCAATGCGGTGACACCGCGAACCGTCGTGGAGGTGCCGGGCTATGCCGACAATATCGATGTCGAGGCCGACGGGAGTTTGCTGCTGGGTCTGCACACGAAGGTGCTTGCCTTTCTGGGTCACGCAGCAGACGAGACGAGGAAGTCTCCGAGCCATATCATGCGCCTGACGTCGGATGGCAAGGGTGGCTTTGCGCCGCAGACCATCCACTACAGCGACGGGACGGACATCTCTGCAGCCAGCGTCGGGGCTTCCGTCCCGGGCCGGCTTCTTGTTGGTGCCGTCTTTGACCGAAAGATCATGGACTGCGTCACCGCGCCCTGAGTTCCCGCCTCCGTGGGCTATCACATTTTCGTGGCGGTCTTGCGTCGGCTGGCAGTGCAGGCAATATGTCCCCCGGGGAACTTGAGGGGGACAACGTGTCAAAGCCAGCGCCAACGCGGGAAGCTGACCGCATTGACATACTCGACGTGCTGCGGGGCATCGGGGTGCTGGGCATTCTTGCGGTGAACGCGGCAGCCTTCGCTTATCCCGTCGAGGCCTATTTCAACCCGCTCAACTCGCCATTCCCCTTCGAGGGCCTCTCGGCGGAGGTCTGGCGGGTCGTCCATGTCTTCTTCGAGCAGAAATTCATCACGCTGTTCTCGATGCTGTTCGGGGTGTCCCTGTTTCTTGTTGGTGGCGAGCGCGATGATCTGGAGCGGTCGACCCTGTTGCGCTGGCGCCTGTTCTGGCTGGCACTGATCGGGATCGGCCATGGCACGGTCATCTGGTACGGTGACATCTTGCTGGCCTATGCCGTCGCAGGGTTCGTTGTCTCGTTTGCCCGGTCGTGGAGCGCGGGGCGCCTGCTTGTGTGCGGCGTCATCTTGTACCTTGCGGGGGCAGCGATTGAAGCCGGCGCCTACGCGCTGTTCACGGTGGTGCCCCTGCCGCCCGAAGAACTTGCGCGGATGAGCGAGGACATCGGCTGGCGGCTTACGCCGGCTGAGATCCAGGAGACGATCGCCGCATTCGGTGGGACGTTCGACCAGAGCCTCAGAGCAAACTTCAATGTCTGGCTTGAGGTCGTCTGGCTATTGTTCTGGCCGAAGACCTACGGGCTCATGATGATCGGGCTTGGCCTCTACAAGGTGGGCTACCTGCGCGGGAAGGCGCCGGCCTGGGTGCATGCGATCCTGGTCATCGTTGGGGCCTGCATGCTGGCGCTCATGAACCAGGGTGCGACGCAGGCCATGGCGGCCGGCTTTCCGATGATCGAGTCGCTGGGGCCATGGCGGCTGGCGCTGGCGAGCGGCGCCCTGTTTGCAACCCTCGGATATGCCTCGGCCCTGATGCTGCTGCATGCGGCGGTCGGCACCAGCGGCCTGTGGGCCCTGGCCGCGACGGGGCGCATGGCGTTCACGAACTACCTGACACAGTCGCTGATCATGACGGCCATCTTCTATGGCGGGCGTGGCCTTGGCTTGTTCGGGCAGCTGGACTTGACCGAGCTTGCCGTGGTCGTCATCGGGGTGTGGGCGCTGCAGCTTCTCTGGTCACCCCTCTGGCTGTCGGTGTTCAGCATGGGGCCGCTCGAGTGGATCTGGCGCTGCCTGACCTATCGGCGGTTCCTGCCGATCGGGCGCAGCCAGCCCGCCGCCTGAAGCAGGAAATCCCAACCGTTTCGTGCCATGGTGCGCCCGTTGAAACGGGATTCGGCCTCTCCCCCATGTATCGCGCCCTTCTGTCGACCAGCGGCTTCACGCTGCTCAGCCGCATCACCGGCTTCATCCGGGACATGATCATGGCCGCGGTGCTGGCGCCGGGCTTGCTGTCTGACGCCTTCTTCGTGGCGTTCCGGCTGCCGAACCATTTCCGGGCGATCTTCGCCGAGGGGGCCTACAACGCGGCCTTCGTGCCGATGTATTCCGGACTGCGGGCAACCGACCCGGACAAGGCCGAGGCGTTCTCGCGCACCATGCTGGGCTGGCAGGTGCTGATCCAGGCCGTGCTGCTGGCAGTTGCCCTTGTCGCCATGCCCTGGGTCGTCACGCTGCTGGCGCCGGGCTTTGCCGATGATCCGGCGCAGGTGGCGCTGGCCAGCGAGCTGACGCGGATCACCTTTGCCTATCTGCTCTGCATCACGGTGGTCACGCATCTGGGCGGGGTGCTGAATTCCAGGGACAGTTTCTGGGCGGCGGCGGCGGCACCCGTTCTCCTGAACATCTGCATGTCGGTGGCGCTGGTTCTGGTCGTCTTC
>JBEIFU010000145.1:0-6703 GCA_040382295.1 Alphaproteobacteria bacterium | reverse complement strand
GTCTGGTTGGGCGAAGTCATCCGCTGGCGCCGCTGGAGCGGCATCGCGCTGACCTTCCTCGGCGTTGCCATCATCAGCGTCGAACCGCATGTGCTTGACGCGCCAGCAGGGGTTCTCTTCTCGGCCGCCGCAGCCCTCTCAGGCGCGGTCGCAGCCATCCTCATGCGCCGCCTCACCAATGTCGGCGCTTTCCAGCTGCAAAGCTGGACGTCCGCCGTCACCGCCCCCGCGCTGTTGGCCGCCAGCTTCTTCCTCGAGACCGGACAGATGCAAGCCGTAGCCACAGCCGACCTCTGGGCCTGGGGCGCGCTTCTCTACACCGCCTTCGGCGCCAGTCTCATTGGCCACAACGTCTATTACTGGCTCCTGCAGCGCTACGAAGTCTCGCTGCTCGCACCACTGACGCTGCTCTCGCCGATCCTCGGCGTGTTCTTCGGCATCACCATCCTCGACGAACCCCTCACCACCCGCATCCTCATCGGCGCCACCATTGCCTTCGCCGGCGTCGCCATCCTCGCCCTGCGCAACAAACTCCCCGTCGAACCCGAAACCTGACAAGCGCAGACCGATAAGCGGCAAACACTGTAACAATTCTCCCGTCATCCCGGCCGTTACACGCGCCCGATCGCGGCACGCGATTGGCGAGTGCGTGTCAGAGCCGGGACCCCGCGTACTCACCCCAGCAAATCCGCCACTTTCCGCCTGCGACAATTTGTTCTATTTTTGTTTTCGGCGATTTCGGCGATATTCGGCGCTGTCAATCCATAGCGTCGGAATCTGCCCAGCGGCCAAACCTGGCCCATGACGCATCCGCGCTCCACACCACGATCCATCACAATTTGGCAGCACCCCGCCACCCCATGCGATCCGCACGGGGTCGATCAGGTGCGTGCCCTCATTAGGAAAGAAGCACGCATGCTGTGCGACATCTGCAGAGACACGAAGGACGGCCCCGGCGTGATGCGCCTCGAGCGCCGGGGCGAGTTTCATGGCATCGCCACCTTGAAGGACGATGGCTGGCACATCCACTGCTGCCCGCAAGCCCGGGAGGCCGACACCACCCTGGCACCCGACCCAGGCGCGACCCCGCCTTCGGCCCAGACCATGGCACCAACCCGACGACGCAGGAAAAAGCGAAAAAAATGGTGCCTGGGGCCGGAATCGAACCAGCGACACGCGGATTTTCAGTCCGCTGCTCTACCAACTGAGCTACCCAGGCCCGGCGCACAAATGGCGCGGAAGGCCGGTTTTATAGGGGCTTGCGGACCCCCTGTCCAGCAAGGAAAGCAGGGTCAATTTGGCACCCTGCCGCCCCATGCTATGAAGGCCGGATCAGCCATTCGCCCGCCCTGAGGATCACACGCCATGACCGCCTGGACCTGTTTCGACGTCGAGACGAAGGACAAGATCGCCCATATTCGCCTGAAGCGCCCGGAAGTGTTCAACACCATGAACCGCGCCTTCTGGAACGAACTGCCCCAGATCGTGAACGCCATCAACGACGAGGGCACCGCCCGCGTCATCGTGATCTCCTCCACCGGCAAGCATTTCTCTGCCGGAATGGACCTGTCCGTCTTTACCGACGGGCAGGGCGTGGCCTCGGGTCACGGGGGCAAGCGGGAAGAGGGGCGGGCCCGCCTGTCCCTTCGCGCCGAAGCCCTGCGCCTGCAGAAGACCTTCAACTGCCTCGACGAGGCCCGCATGCCGGTCATCATGGCCATACAGGGTGGCTGCGTCGGCGGCGCGGTCGACATGTCGACCTGCGCCGACATGCGCTTTGCGACGAAGGACGCTTTCTTCGTGATCCAGGAAATCAACCTCGCGATGACCGCCGATGTCGGCACCTTCCCCCGCCTCTGCCACCTGCTGCCCCAGGGCATCGTGCGCGAGCTGGCTTATTCCGGCCGCCGCCTGCCGGCGCACAAGGCGGAGGCGCTGGGCCTGGTGAACGAGCTCTTCGACACCCAGGAGCAGATGCTCGCCCATGTCATGGAGCTCGCCCGCGAGATCGCATCGAAGTCCCCGCTCGCCGTCCATGGCTCCAAGGTCATGATCAACTACGCGCGCGACCACTCGATCGCCGACAGCCTCGACTACATCGCGACCTGGCAGGCCGGCATGTTCAACCCGACGGTCGACATGTACGAGAGCTTCCGCGCCAGGCAGGAAAAGCGCGATCCCGTCTACGAGGACCTGCTCCCCGCCCGCAAGGCGATGTAAGGGGACACCGCGCCACATGACCAAGGAAGCAAGGCCGGCGCTCGCCGGCTACAGCGAGGTTTTCCCGGAGGCGGGCTTCAACGCCTTCGTCGGCCCGGTCTGGCGCGCCGATGATGGCTCGCACTACGTTTTCGACATTCGTGACGTTCACCTCAATGGCGGCGGAACCCTGCACGGCGGCATGGCCATGGCGCTAGCCGACATCATGATGGGCCGCACCGTGCGCGACGCCCTCGACGGCGGCCGCGCGCTGACGATCGCGCTGAGCTGCGACATCGTCACGCCAGCAAAACTGGGCGAGAGCATCACGGGCCGCGCGACCATCACCAAGCGCACGCGCACGATCGTTTTCATCTCCGGTGAACTCAGGGTCGAGGACCGCGTGATCCTCACCGCCACCGGCATCTGGAAGATCCTGGGGGAAGGCTAGGGCATGGCGGACTACAACGACAAGCCGCTCCCACCCGCGCGCAGCGTGCCGGCACCCGAAGGCTGGCGCGCCGCCGACCAGTTCGACCCCTTCGAGGCCGCGATGGGCCCGTACTTCGAGCGCTGGACCGACGGCCAGCGCGCATTTGCCTTCATCATCGATGACCGCCACACCAACGCCCAGGGCGTGGCCCACGGCGGCGCCTTGCTCACATTTGCAGACGCAGCGCTCGGCTATGCCCTCTGGGACGCAACCGACCGCAGCCCCTGCGTGACCATCAGCCAGCAGAGCCAGTTCATGGCCCCTGCCTTTTCAGGCGATCTCGTGTCCTGCCGACCCGAGCTGGTGCGCAAGACCCGCGAAGTCGTCTTCATGCGCGGCGATTTCAAGGTCGAGGACCGCGTCGTCTTCACGGCAACAGCGGTCTGGCGCATCTGGCCCAAGGCCTGACGTGGTTAAGGACCTGAACACCAGTCTCTGCCATGTTCGATCCCATGAGCGCTTCGCAGGCACCCGCAGAACTCGTCCTCGGCACCGTCGGCCTCGCCACCGCGCAGGGTGAGGCAGCCGAGAACCAGGCGCGTGCCGTTCTGAAGGCCGCGCTCAGCGCCGGCATCCGCTGGTACGAAATCGCACACGCCGGCCAGAGCCTCGAGACACTCATCGGCCAGGCCTTTCGAGGCAACCGCCGCGCCCGGCTCATGGCCCGCCTCGACACCGGTGCCTTTGCAGTGCCGTCGCGCAATGCCATCGAGGCGATGATCGCCGCCATGGCCCGCCGCCTCGGCGTGGCCTGCATCGATACGCTCACCCTCGACAGTCCCGCCGCCATCACGGCGCACGACGGCAAACTGTGGCGCGCCCTCGGTGAACTGCGCAACGAAGGCCTGGTCTACGACCTGGCCGTTCAGGTCGCCTCGCCCGAGGAAGCCCTGCGCGCCATCGCCGAGCCCGCCGTCACCTGCCTCCAGCTCCAGTTCAACGCACTGGACTGGCGCTGGCACGAGGCGGGCGTCGTGGAGGCTCTCAAGGCCAGGCCCGACATCCGCGTCCACGCGCACTCGGCCCTGCTTCAGGGACTGCTCGCAGGCAAGCCGGGCAGGGCGCAGGCCGCCGACCGCGCCCTCGACATCGAGGCCCTGCGCCTCACGCTCTGGACCATGGCCCGCGACATGGGCCGCGATTGCCCGGCCGACCTATGCATCGCCTATGTCCGCGCGCAAGCATGGATCCACGGCGTCATCGTGGGGGCCGCAAGCCCCGCGCAGCTCGCGCTGAACATCGCCCGCTTCCGCCGCCCGGCCCTGACGGGCGAGGAAGTGGTCCGCGTCAATGCGCTGATGCCACGTCCCGCGCTCTCCGTCCTCGAGCGCAGACCCGGCCGCGCCCGCGCCGCCTGACGAAGGGCAGGGCCCGATGGACCCGAAACGCTTCGGCTTCCTGCAGCGCTGGCTCGGCCGCAGTGCCGCGCCCGCAACGCCCGCCCATATCGCCCCCGAGCTGCGCCAGCGCCTCGACACCTTCCAGGTGACAGCAGGCCTCGGCGACGAGGCGATCGAAGCCCTGCTCGCGCGCGCCAGCTGGTTCCTCCTCCCCGGCGGCGAGACCCTGGTGCGCGAGGGCGACGACGACCGCGCCGTCTTCATTGTGGTGACAGGATGCCTCGGTGTCTTCGCCCCCGACGATCACGGGCACGACCGCCTGATCGCCCGCGTCCCCGCAGGCGAGACGGTCGGCGAGATGGCGGTCATCACCGGCAACCCGCATTCCGCGCGGCTTGTGGCCCTGCGCGACAGCGAGCTGCTGCGCATCGCCAAGGACGATTTCGAGGCGCTCCTTGCGCGCCATCCCCGTCTGGCGATGAACCTGATGCGCCTTCTGGTCAGCCGCCTGCAGCACACCGAGCGGCGGTCAAGGCTGCCGCAGATGGCGCGCACCATCGCTTTCGTGCCTACCCAGCGCGGCATCGACATACAAGGCCTCGCCTCCGGCCTGGTCGAGGCGTTTCGCGGCCTGGGCCTCGGCGCGACACCGCTCGGGCCCGAAGCCGCAGTCAACGCCAGCGACTGGTTCTCGCGCTGCGAGGTTGAAAACGACGTCGTCCTCTACATGGCCGATGCGGGCGAAACACCCTGGACCGAGCTCTGCCTGCGCCAGGCCGACCGCATCGTGCTGGTCGCCCGCGCTGGCGAACCCGTGAGCATCACCTTCTCGGATCCCGAGGCCATGGGCCGCCTGCGCCGACAGCACGCCGAGCTTCTGCTGCTGCAGTCGCCGGGGAGCCCGGGTCGTTCGCGCCTCCAGGTCCCCGACCAGTCCCCGCTCGGCCAGCATTATTATCTGCGCGAGGGTCACCGCCCCGACGTCGCACGCCTCGCACGCATCCTGACGGGCAGGGCGGTCAGCCTCGTGCTGGCAGGCGGCGGCGCCAGGGGCTTTGCCCATGTCGGCGTGATCCGCGCACTGAAGGAAGCAGGCGTCCCCTTCGACTTTGTCGGG
The DNA here is from genome assembly GCA_040382295.1 of Alphaproteobacteria bacterium. GTDB lineage: Bacteria > Pseudomonadota > Alphaproteobacteria > Micropepsales > Micropepsaceae > SZUA-430. The sequence continues at coordinate 1,554 of JBEIFU010000145.1, read as the reverse complement.
GGCTCCAGCATGGGCGCGATCATCGCCGCGGGTGTCGCCATGGGCTGGGACACGCCCGAGCTGAAGGCCCGCATACGCAAGTCCTTCGTCGAGCAGAACCCGCTCTCCGACTTCACCCTCCCGCTGGTCGCCGTCCTGCGCGGCCGCAAGGTGACGAGAATGTTGCAGGAAAATTTCGGGGACATGAAAATGGAGGATATGCCCACGACCTATTTCTGCGTCTCCTCGAACCTGACGCTCGGTCGCACCCACATTCACCGCGAGGGGCCGCTCTGGAGGGCCCTGCGCGCCACCGTGTCGATCCCGGGCCTCCTGCCGCCCGTCGTGCAGGACGGCCAGCTCCTGGTCGATGGAGGGCTCATGAACAACATGCCTGTCGACATCATGTCCACGATCGCCGAAGGACCGGTGATCGGCGTCGATGTTGCCGGCGACGAGCCTCTGCTCGCCGACAGCGAGGATTTCCACGAGGGCCCATGGCTCCAGGTCCTCGCCCGACAGCGCAAGGGCGCACCCTCCATCGTCTCGATCCTGATGCGCACGGGCACCGTCGGCAACGAGGTGCAGCGCCGCGAGGCCCGCGCCAAGGCAACCGTACTCTTCGACCCGCCGCTTCCCGGCATCGGCCTCAGGTCATGGCACGACTTCGACGAGGCGGTCGAGCAGGGCTATCGCCACGCCCTCGAGGTGATCGAACAGGGCGGCCTCGACTTCCTCTGGACAATACGGGGACATGGAGGCGCCTGACCGCCCCCATCCGGCACGCCGCGCTAGCGGCGTGACGGATGGGGGCACCTACCGCCCCCCGAACGCCGCAACCGCCGCACGCGCGATGTCTTCGCCCCATTCCTGAACGAAGTGTCCGCCCTCGGCGATCTCCATGGGCGCCGGGCAGCCGCGGATGACACCCCTCAGCCGCGCCATGACATCAGGCCCCAGCACCGGATCCTTCATGCCGACCGCCATGAAGCTCTGCCCGCGCCACGCCTGCTGCCACCACCGCACGGCCGCGCGTGAGACATCGGCCCCCTCCATATCAGGAGACACCATGACCATCTGCGGGAAGCGCCGCGCACCCGCCTTGTAGCGCACATCAGGGTAGGGCGCGTCATAGGCCGCAACTTCCGCCGCCGTCAGATGCGGGGTGCTGCGCTTCATCAATGCGCCCACGGGCAGGTCCGGATTGGCCGCCGCATAGGCCTTCCAGGCGTCGAACCCCGGACCTGGTGTCTCCCCCGTGGCCAACGTCGTGTTCATGACGATCAGCCGCGAGAAGCGCTCCGGCATCGCCATGGGCAGGGTCAGCCCCAGAAGCCCGCCCCAGTCCTGCACCACCAGCGTGATGTTGCGCAGGTCCATCCGTTCGATGAAGGCCAGCAGCGTCTGGCGGTGAAACGAGAACGTGTATGTAGCGTCCTCGACCGGCTTGTCCGAGCGCCCGAACCCGAACAGATCCGGCGCCACCACCCGCGCCCCCGTCGCTGCGAAGACGGGGATCATGCGCCGGTACAGATAGCTCCAGGTGGGCTCGCCATGCAGGCACAGGAACACCGG
>JBEIFU010000144.1:0-6786 GCA_040382295.1 Alphaproteobacteria bacterium | reverse complement strand
GTACCGGCGTCGGTCAAGATCGTCGATATCGGTGGCGATCACCGCTACGCCGAAGGCTGGGCCTATGGACTTGCTGATGTCTGGCCTGACACTGTTCGAGGTGCTTCCCGGGTTGCCAATCCCGGCTGCTACCCGGCGGCGACACTGGCGGCCCTCGCGCCACTGCTGACGGCAAGGCTCATCGACCCCAATGGCATCATCGTGGATGCCAAGACAGGCGTGAGTGGTGCCGGGCGTGGGGGCGGGGAGAGCACCATGGGTTATGCGGAGGTCAATGAAGACCTGGCTCCCTATGGTCTGCTGAAGCACGTCCACATGCCCGAAATGACGAAGACCATCGACAGGTTGTCCGGTTCCCGGTCCGAAGGCCTTGTTTTCACGCCCCATCTTGCGCCGATGACGCGCGGGATCATGTCTACAGTCTATGCACGCGGGAACGTTACGACGGAACAGTGCCTTGAGGCTGCGCGAAGCTTCTATTCCGGCCGCGCCTTTGTGAGGGTCACCGAGAAGCCGCCGCATACCAAGTGGGCAACCGGCAGCAATCTGGTGTTTGTCTCCTATGCGTGTGATCCGGCCCGCAATCTGGTGATTGCCATGGGGGCTTGCGACAATCTCGGCAAGGGGGCCGCCGGTCAGGCCATACAGAATGCGAACATCATGATTGGCCTGCCTGAGACGCTGGGGCTTGAGGGCGTTACGCTCTGGCCATGAGGCGCCGCGCCTGCCTGAACACATCCTCGAACATGGAGGCCGTCAGACGGCCTGTGTTCGTGTTGTACCGGGAGCAGTGGTAGCTATCGAGCAGTGTCATGCCGCGGGGTAGCGCATGCTCCTTGCCGTGGCCAAAGGGGAGCTCGGCAGCTCTCAGGTTCAGCGCCTTGATCGCATTGTCATGCGCGATGCGGCCGAGGGCTACGATTACTCTCAGGTTCGGCATTGATTCCAGGCTTGCATTGAGGAAGGCGCGGCAGGTTGTTGCTTCCTGCGGCGTTGGCTTGTTCGCAGGTGGCACACAACGAACGGTGTTCGTGATGCGGCAGTCGACAAGTTCGAGGCCGTCTTCCCTTGTTCCGGCGTAAGTGCCCCTCGCGAAGCCATGCTTGAGAAGCGTTGCAAACAAAAGATCGCCTGCGAAGTCACCCGTGAAGGGGCGGCCTGTACGGTTTGCCCCGCTGACGCCGGGCGCGAGGCCCAGAACAAGGATCGGTGCATCGAGGCGGCCAAAACTTGGTACCGGTCCGTTGAACCAATCGGGGTGCGCTTTTCTGTTGGTGCTTCGATAGGCCACAAGCCTCGGACACAGGCTGCAGTTTTCGGGCGCTTCGACGGGCCGTGGCGCTGGCAGGGTGCATGATGCACGAGAGGGCAATTGACGTTTCTGCATCCGGCCTGATTTAGCGCAGGTCGATGCGCGTGATAAGGCGTTGCGTGTGCGTTTTCCCGTGCTGGCGGATCAGGGGGTTGGCCGCAGCCAGCTGGCTTGACGGACAGCGAAGCCCGTAACCGTCCGCGTCAGCCAGCGCGGGGTCATCTGGCTCCAGGTTGCCGCAAGCTGGTTGGACCAGCCTGGTACAACCACTGTTTGCCCCGTCATGACCCCTGTATAGCCCTGACGGGCCACGGACCGGGCGTCCGAAATCAGAAATGAGGGTGCCCAAGCTGCTGCGGGCGTGGCAGTGCGGATTGATTGGACCATGCCCGTTTCGGTCAGGCCCGGGCAGAGCGCGGTTACGCTAACGCCGGAACCGCGAAGCTCTTCGGCGAGGGCTTCCGTGAATGACAACATGTAGGCCTTGCTCGCAGCGTAGACGGCCATCGATGGCACGGGCTGGAAGCCAGCAAGCGAGGCCACGTTGAGGATTCGTCCGAAGCGGCGTGCACGCATGCCGGGAAGGAAGAGAGATGTCAGTGCGGTTGCTGCCGCAATGTTCACCGCGATCAGTTGCTGAAGTCGTTCTGGTGATGCATCGGCGAAGGGGCCGACGTCGATCAGGCCCGCGTTGTTGATCAGGATGTCGATTTCGATGCCGCGCTCTTCAAGAGTCTCAACGACGGAAATGAGATCCTCTGCGCTGGACAGGTCTGCTGGCAGAACGATCGAGTCCGTATCGTGGCCCGCGTGAAGTTCTGCGGCGAGGGCGTCGAGCCGGTCCTTGCTGCGTGCGACAAGGACCAGTGCGTGGCCATGGTTGGCGAACTCACGCGCGAGTTCTGCGCCGATCCCTGACGAGGCGCCGGTTATCAGAACACGTCCGAGGCGGCGTTCCCCCATGAGGGCCAGCTTCCCCGGTTTGCGGGTTGCCCCTGGCTTTGCTGTGCCAGCCTTGCGTCTGGGTGCCATGGTCCCTCCGGGGTACCGAGCCCCCGCCGGCATCATGCATGCCGAGCGGGGGCCTTGACCAGAGAACGGCTGTCGGCTCAGGCCGCGCGGCGCGTGTCGCGCAGCGACGTCACGAAGCGCGAGATCGGGCGGATCGTCTTCGTCGAGCTATCGCCCACGATCTCGCTGACTTCGCGGATCTGGCGAACGGAGCGGCGGAAGAGTTCCGTCATGGCCTGCTGCTGGACCTTCACGGCCTCGGCGAAGCTGCCGGCCTGAATCGTTTCCCTCAGGGCGTCGAAGCTCCACACAACGTTGTCCTGGGCTTGATTTACCAGCGTCAGGGCAACCTTGCGGCTCTCGTCGGTCATCGTCTCGCCAGCTTCGCGAAGGGCGTCGCCAGCTTCGCGGAAGCCTTCCTGCATGCGCGTGACCATCTGCGTCACCGGTGCGCGGAAGCTGGTTGCTTCAACCTTGGCTTCCGCCTTGGCCTTGGTGCGGCCTGCTGTCTTGCGTGTCTTTGTCATTTCAGTCTTCTCCGTTCTCTGGTTAAGCGGCGTCACGCAGCCTGTGTGCGTGACTTTTTTTCCGACGCGGTGCGGGCGTGATCGACGATCAAGCCTGCAATCCGCGGAAGAAACTTCTTCGGCAGGTCATGCGCCATGCCCTCTATGATCTCGAGCCGGGCGCTGCGAATGTTGCGCGCGGAGTCGCGACCTCCGGCCAGTGGTGCCAGTGGATCCTTCGAGCCATGGATCACCAGCGTGGGTGCCGTAATCTTGCGAATGTGCGGGCGCAGGTCTCCGGTTGCCAGGATGGCTGCCAGCTGACGGCGCACGCCCGAGGGGTAGTAGGAGCGGTCAAAGCCCGTTGCGATCTTGTTGCGAAGTTCGCTGTGGTCATCGGACGGGTCATCGGTGCGAATGAGGCTCCACATCCCGATCGCGCGCTCGATGAGTGCATCACGCGACTTGTCCTTGGGGCGCGACAGGAACAGGGGCCCTGCTACGCGCAGGCTCGGGCCTGGCAGCAACGGGTTCAGGGTTCCTGACATGATCGACGTCAGGGAGATGACGCGATCTGCATGCGTGCCTGCGAGGAGCTGGCCGATCATGCCGCCCATGGATACGCCGACAATGTGTGCCTTGCGAATCTCGAGCGCATCCATCAGGCCCAGCGTATCCCTGACCATGTCGTGCAGCGTGTATGGCGCAAGATTGCGCCCAATGACGCGGGCCGCTATCTGGGCGACGGGGTGAGGTGCGTGCGCGCCGTGGATTTTCGACGTCAGCCCGATGTCCCGGTTGTCGAAGGTCACGACGCGAAATCCTGCACCGGCGAGGTTCGACACAAGCGTGTCGGGCCAGAAGGTCATCTGTGCCGCCAGGCCCATGATCATGACGATTGCCGGCCCGTCCTTCGGGCCGTGCTCGGCATATTCGATCATGAGCCTGTTGGCTGCGACCTGTGGCATGAGGCTGGCGTCCTATTATTCCGCGGCCGAGACGATGGTCAGCCTGGGCTTGCGCTTGCGGCTTTTCTTTGGTGCAGCGTCGGCCTTGGCTTCTGTCTGGACGGCTTGCGGTACAGGTTCGGGCTTGGGTGCAGGAACCGGACGCTGCATGGCGGCCAACTTCAATTCGTCGAATGACTCCTGCAGGCACGAGGCGTAGTGCTCGGGATCGGACATCAGGCTGCGGTCTGAGGTGAAGGTGACCGTCATACTGCCGCAATAGCTGAAAACGGCGTGGAAGATGCCGACGCCCTCGAACAATGGGCCAAGCCCGTACTGGGTCACAAGCCGCGCTCCATTCATATAGAGCGGAACCGGCGGTCCGGGAACGTTGGTGATCACGGTGTTGAACATCGGCGCGACGCGGTTCGCCAGGCCCCATCGGACGTAGAGCCTTGCGGCGAGGCCCGTCAGGGTCGAGGGCATGAAGCTCGAGTACTCGGAAAGCTGGCGTGCGCCGACGGCATTCGTGAGCGCCTTCGAGTTCTCCGCTTCCTCATGGACGTATTGAAGGCGGCCAAATGGATCGGCGATATGCGTGCCGATGGGGATGGTCATGGCGCTGACCTGGTTGCCGAGCGTGTTCTTTTCGCCCGGCTTGCGCACGGAGATCGGTGCCATGCAGACCAGGGGTTCGCGCGGCAGCTCGTTGGTCGACTTCAGATAGCGACGCATGGCGCCGCCGATGACGGTCACGATCACATCATTGACGGTGGCGCCAGGCAGTCGCGTCCTGATTTCCTTGATGTCCGCGAGCGAGAAGTCCCTGCCGTCAACTACGCGGTTCATGGCTACCGAGCCGTTGAAGCGTGTGCGGGGTACGCTGCCGATGGTTGTGCGAACGCGGCCTCGCACCAGGTCGTTGGCCATGCGCGCAATGCCGGGTGCAGAGTTCGTGACGGTGCGGGCGAGGCGCAGGGGCGTGTTGAGCATGTTCAGTTGCGCGCGTGCCAATAGTTCGGCGGATGAGGGCGTGCGCTCCGGGATCCAGGGCTTGTCGGGCGGGGCCACATTGCCGGCAGGATCAAGCGAGTGAAGTGCATTCGTGATGTCCACGCCCGAGACGCCATCGATGGCGGCGTGGTGGACTTTCGAGACGATGGCGTAAGATCCTTTCGGAACGCCTGGAACATTGTTCAAGCCCTCGATCACCGTGAATTCCCATAGGGGCTTCGACAGGTCGAGGGGGCGCGAGTGCAGACGCGCGGCCTGAATGCAGAGCTGTCGCCAGTCGCCCGGTTGGGGCAAGGCGATGTGGCGGACATGGTACTCGAGGTCGAAGTCCGCATCGTCGATCCAGTAGGGATAGTCGAGGCTCAGCGGAACGTTCGCGAGCTTGCGGCGGAAGCTCTTCGCCAAATGCAGGCGCTGTTCGATGAAGCCGAGTATGTCCTTGAAGCGCACGAAGGAATTGGGCGCTGTGGAGGGGTCATAGATCGCTATCGCGCCGATATGCATCGGGGTGCGAGGGGTTTCCAGATAGAGAAATGCGGAGTCGAGACCGCTAAGCTGTTCCATTGGTATTTCCCTGCATTTGGGGTGCGTCCCGTCTAACTGGACCCTGCCAGGGAGGCCTGCTGTTGCATTGCTGACCCAGCCGCGTGACAGAATTCAGCATAACGGACGAACGGTTAACCATGTGCGATGCGTTTGTGCACCGCACAATCCCTTTTTGCTGGTGCATATAAGGTAATGGAGTCCTGGTCAATGGTGCACTGCACAATGAGACAATTTGTACCTCAAATTCCCTTCATCTCAGCCGATAAATTGATGTTTCCGCTACTGTTCCCTCACTGGAGTCGTGTGTCGAGCGAGGGAGCGGAGACCGCGAGGGCCACCAGAAAGAGGTCCAGGGTCTGCCGGAGTGCCTTCTCGGTATCCGTAGCGTCCGGCGCGCGGGGCGTGGACAAAGCGATGGCGTTCCATGATGCGACGAGGGCCAGTGAGGCAATTTCTGGCTTGATACTGCCCAAAAATTCGCCTTGTTCCTGTCCTCTTCGAATTGTTTGGCCCACGATGTCCACCAGGCCCGGCGCGACTTCGTTGAACGATGTCGATGCTGCCGCCGTCGAGACAAATTGAACAATGATCTGGTGCATCAGGTTGCGATGCTCCTGCCACTCCCGGAGATAGCGCGCCAGCAGTCTCTGGAGCTGCTCGCGCGCGTTGAGGTCAGGGTCGAGGGCCACTGCTTTCAGGCGCTCGGTAATGTCGTCTCCAAACGCGCGCACCAAGGCCTGCTTGTTGGAAAAGTGCAGGAAAAATGTAGCGTTGGTGACGTCGGCAGCCGTGCAAACGTCCTCGATGCGCACCTCATCGAAGGCGCGTTCGGACATGAGGGCCACGGCTGCGTCGAGGATACGCTTCCGGGTTTCGCGCTTCTTGCGTTCGCGGCGGGAAAGCATCTGTTCCGGGTCGGTTGTCATCGTTACGGCTTGCAGCTGGATGGATGAACGCAGTGTCCATCGATGGATCAAACTCTATAATTTTGCGTTTCGGTGCTGCAAGTCTTTGATTTCACGACACTTCGTGACACGAATTCATTTGGCAATCTGGGGATATTCCTCTTAGCGTTGGTTTGATCGGTCGCTCTGTCTTGCGTCTTTGCGCAAGGCATCGCCCAGAGCTCCGTTGCAGGGGCATCGAGGTTGCCATGGCAGTCGTCGACGCAGGTTCCGTGCCTCTTCCCGGTCTCAGGCCGCCGTCCTGGCTTCTTGCCCTCACCGAGGGTGGGCGTGCGGTTGCGGACTATGTGAGCCTCCAGGGTGCCTCACCGCTTCTCGGATATGCGCCTGCGGGCGATGGTCACCCTGTGATGGTGCTCCCGGGGTTCCTGGCTGCGGGCGGGACAACAGCGCCCATACGCCGGTTTCTGGTCTCCAAGGGCTATGAGACGTTCTGTTGGGGTCTGGGGCGCAATCTGGGGCCTTTGGCCATCGGGCCCGAGGGG
>JBEIFU010000143.1:0-6790 GCA_040382295.1 Alphaproteobacteria bacterium | reverse complement strand
CTGTCCCTGATTAAGGAATATAAGCCTCTAACTTTAACCTTGCCTTCAGCAAAACCGCTCATTCTTGCGAGACTGACGGCGGCCAATTCGGTTCTGGCGCCGGGACTCATGGGGAGTGAAGGCGCATGGCATTGCTGGATATCAATACGGTCGAAGACTTCGAAGGTGAGGCCAAAGCGGGCAAGCCGCAGGCGCTTTATCAGCTTGGCCTTTGCTATTCGACGGGCCAGGGCGTGGATCTCGATCTGGTCCGGGCGCACAAATATTTCAACCTCGCTGCCATGAAGGGGGTTGCTGAGGCCCGTCTGTGGCGCGCGGAGCTTGCGCAACAGATGACGTCCAACGACGTCGCCGAGGCCCAACGCCTTGCGCGCCTCTGGCTGCAGGAGACGGCCCACTAGGGTTCGTTGCAGGTCCGGGAATGCCGCGAGGCACTTCTTTTTTCGAGAAATGATGCCCGGAAGTCGGCTATATTGCCCGGGCAATGAGCGAACCTTCAAAGAGACGCGGGCGCGAGCCTATCCTGGTTGTGGAAAAGCAGGCCGGGATCGCAACACTCGCCCTGAACAGACCTGAAGCCTCCAATGCCATCGATGTCGAGTTGCGTCGTGCGCTTGCCGCGGCGCTGGATGAATTGTCGGCCGAAAGGACGTTGCGCGTCGTTGTCCTGACGAGCGCTGGCGATGAATCGTTCTCGGTCGGCCTGGATGTCGGCGAACTCGCGACCATGTCGCCGCCGGACATCGAGCAGGTCGGCTTGCAGGCTCGTGCGATCCATGACCGCCTCACGGCGTTGCACGTTCCTGTCATCGCTGCAGTAAAGGGCGCTTGCCTCGGGGCAGGTTTCGAGTTGGCGCTGCATGCGGATATCCGCCTGGCCCGATCGGATGCCCGTTTCGGCCTGCCGGGAATAAATGTCGGGTTGACTTCGGGTGGAGGGGGACTGGGTCGGCTCCAGCGCATCAGTGGCGTCGGTTCGGCTGCTGCACTGGCGCTGACTGGTGGGGTCGTTACGGCAGAGCGCGCCTTCATGCTGGGACTGGTCTCGAATGTGTCGACTACGGCCGATTTCTGGCCGTCCGTCCAGCAACTTGCGTCCCATTTTGTCTCGCTGTCGCCGGTCGCAGTTGCCGAGACAAAGCGCCTGCTGAGACTGGCTGTTGAGGGGCGCGTGCAGGATGCGGCGGAAGCAAGCCCGAAAGCCCTTGCCCGTTGTTTTGCCGAGGGTGATGCACAGGCGCGCCTGCAGGTTCTCATCGGTGGGCGTGATCCCGAGGTAACGCTGCATTGAGGTGCATGACGAACCCTCGCAGCGTGATGACCTGATGCCTGCGCGTCGTCCCGTGGCCGCTGCCATGTCTCATTTCGCGTTACGCGCGGGCAGGGGAACGTTGGCGGTCTCTGCGGCGGGACAGGGACGGGCGACCCTGTTTCTCCATGCCGCTGCCTGCGACAGGCGGATGTGGTGGGCGCAACTGGGGGCCTTTGGCGACAGGTTCCGCGTGGCGGCCTATGATCGCCGCGGCTTTGGCGAATCCTCGCCACCCACCGAGCAACACACGCAGGTCAGGGATCTCGATGCCGTTCTGGAAAGCCTTGATGCCGACAGCGGCATCCTGGTCGCAAGCTCCGAGGGATGCCGTCTTGCGGTCGATTACGCGCTGGCGCACCCGGATCGGGTGGATGGTCTGGTGCTGGTTTCACCTTGCACCAGTAGCCTTCCTCCGACGGCGTCGCAGCCAGACAGTCTCCAGCGGCTGCTTGACGAGATCGAGCTAGCGCGGCGGGCGGGTGACATCGTCTGGCTGAGCCGGTTGCTGGCCCATGCCTGGCTTGACGGGCCTGTTGAAGAGGAGGGACGGGTGGGTGGCAATACGCGGCTGCTGTTTCTCGACATGGCCGCAGGGGCGCTGAGGCGGGATGAAAGCCATCGTGATAGCGCCGCGGGAGAAGCCTTCAGGCGCTTTCGTGAGTTGACGCATCCGGTTGCTATCATCTGTGGCGCCCTGGATTTCCCCCATGTCATCGAGCGCGGGCGTGCGCTCGCTGAGGCCGGACGGCGCGCGCAGTTCCACCTCATGAAGGGTGTTGCCCACTTCCCGGGCCTTGAGGCGCCGGGCCGCTTCAATCCGCTGCTCGGGCGCCTGGTCAAGCCGATGTGACAACGGCCTTGCGCGGACATGGCCTGCCCGGGTTCAGATCAGGCTCGGCATCGCCATCAGCGCTGCGAAGACCCAACCGAATGCGCTGCAGGATAGCAAAAATGCCGTGAAGCCGACTTTCGACACGTGGACCACCAAGTTCTTTGTCTTGTTGGCCAGAGGCTAAATCACGGGACTTAAGACTTGGAAAACAGGCAGGGTGAATACGACATTTGCCTCGACGTGTCGTGAGTGCTTCTGGCCAATGACGCTCAGGATGCCCTTCGCCTCTTCTTCTTTCGGGTCGGCTTCGAGGCAGGCTTTTTCGCTGTCCGCGCGGGTTGCGCGTCATCGTCGTCATAGACTGGTGTCGAGGCGATGATCGTCTTCTGTGGTGGCGTGACGGCCGGAAGTGCTGCTGCCGCCAGTGCCGGAGATGGTGCTGTGGACGTGAACTGGGCCGTCGCTGCCGCGACCTCCGTGAAGGTTCCGCGCTTGAGGTCGCCAAGTGTTGCGACGGGGACGCCCCGGCCTGCCAGGACCGCCCGGTAGACCTGCGTATTCTCCAGGACACGCTGGACATAGTTGCGTGTTTCGCTGAAAGGGATGCGTTCCAGCCAGTCGATTGCGTCCACGGCGGTGCTTCGCGGGTCACCGAACCGAGCCATCCACTGGTTGCTGCGGCCACCGCCGGCGTTGTAGGCGGCAATCGACAGGATGTAAGAGCCGCCAAAGTCAGACAGCAGGTCAGAGACGTGGGCCATGCCGAGCTGCAGGTTGGTCGAGGGGGTAAAGAGGTCTGCCTTGCCACGATAGGCGATATCGTGCTTGCGAGCTGTCAGGCTGGCGGTGGCGGGCATCAGCTGCATAAGGCCCCGTGCGCCGGCGCCCGACTGGGCTTCCGGGTCAAACTCGCTTTCCTGACGGGTGAGGCCGACGACGAGCGCGCTTTCTGGCGGTGTGCCGTTACCCCGGTAGGCCGGAAGCGACATCACCGGGTAGGCGATATCCTGTACCGCGATATTCTTCTGTATGCCTCGCTTGGCGACCCGCAGGGCGAGTGCCTGCTGGTTCAGCTGTTTCAGAAAGTCAGTCAGGAAGACAAACTGGTCGCGGTCATTGAAGTTTTCGGCCGCTGCCAGCGCGAAGGTCCGCAACAGCCCCTCGGATCCAACGTCTGCCAACGCGTGCATTGCCTGAACGATGCCCTGGTCCCGGAACGCCTGACGCGACGCGGATGACGGCGCGCGAGCGGTGGGCAAGTCGAAAGTTGCCTTGGGGTTAAGGGTGGCGGCCGCCACTTGCCCATAGAAGGCCATGGGAAACTGGGCGGCGGCTGTGTATTGGCGCGTCGCCTCGGCGCTGCGACCAGCCTTCTCGGCGGCGCGCCCAGCCCAATAGTGGCCGCGTGCCGCGCTGATGGGGGCCGTCACGGCCTCACGCAGCCGGATGAAGTGATCATAGGCCAGATCCGGCTTGTTCAGGAACTTGAGGGCGATCCAGCCGGCCAGGAATTCCGCGTCGGCGTAGGTGACGACCTGGTCCTTGCGCACGGCGTGCGTGGAGGCAACCTGATAGGCTTGCTGGGTGTTTCCTTGATCGAGGGCTTCTCGGGCCTGGTAGTTGCGTTCTGCCCACCACTCCTCGGCAGAGGGGGCCGGACCGTCCAGGCTGGCTGCAGCCTGGAGAAGAAGCGGCCGCGCTTCATCGGCCCGATCGCGCTTTCGCAGCCAGCGTGCGCGGTCGAAGAGCAAGCCAGCGTCCTTCTGAAGCTCGGCGCTGACCCGGTTGAAGGCCGCATCTGCGTCACGTGCGGCCTGGCGCAGCTTGATCCGCGCCGAAATCATGGCGTCGAGGTCGGATGGAAGCCAGTTGGCCATGGCATTGGCCTGGCCATACTCATTTATCCAGACCAGCCGGGCGGCGCGCTTGCGATGGTCGTCGGTCGAAAGATGGCTGCCGTATTTCGATGACAGGACGGAGATGCGGTCGAGGGAAAAATTCCCTTCTACCCAGCCACGACGTAACCAGTTGCGGGCATTCGCCTCCTGTCCCTTGCGCAAATATGCGTCGCCGAGCTTGAACATCCCTTCGCCCGATACCGGGTCGCGTCCCTGGAACCAGTCGATCACTTCAGCGGGGTTCATGCCCTCTGCCGGCATGGCTTCTTCAGCGCGGGCCTGGAGGCCATGCTGGTTTGGCCAGTCGCGATGGGTCGAGATGAAACGACTGATCTCGGAAAAGGCTGCACCGTTGTCCTTGGTCACGTAAGTGCGCCAGAGCACCAGATCCCGGGCAGCGGCATTGGAGATGCCGGCGGCGATGCCGCGGGCGCTGTCCCACTGTCTCCGGTTGACGGCGTCAAAGGCGCGCTCAAGCGAGGCGAGATCGCTCGCGGACAGGAACTGTGTGTGGGGCCGAACACGCCGTTGGCCTTCGTCGTCATAGACGGGCGACATGGTCTGCGCGTGCGACGCGCCCGTGCCCATGACGACAAGCATCATGGCAACTGCCATGCCCCACCTGCGCCGTGCCGTGACTTTTCGTGGCTCAAGTCTCAAGATCGACCATCCTGTGCAAGGGTCAGCTTGGGAGCAATCGACGACGGGCGCCGGTGCCGTTCAACAGCGAGGAGGGACGTGTATCACACGATGATCCCCAGCATCCAGTTAACTCGGCTTGTTTGGCCGCTGATGAAGCCCTAATTTCACCCGTCTTAAACATAGTGGAACTGTCAATAACATGGCACACGACCTCGCGCGATTTCAGGGTTCCCTTCCGGCGCTTGTTACGCCGTTTCGAGACGGAAAGGTCGATCTCAAATGCCTCCAGGGGCTTCTGGAATGGCAGCTGGGGGAGGGCACAAATGGCTTTGTTCCCTGCGGCACGACGGGTGAAAGCCCCAATCTTTCCGAGGATGAGTTTTCTGCGGTTGTGTCCATGGCGGTGTCGGTGGCCAAGGCGCGCGTGCCTGTAATTGCCGGCACGGGATCTAATTCAACCCTTCATGCCATCGAGATGACGCAACTCGCGCAGAAGTTGGGCGCGTCGGCGGCGCTTGTGGTTACGCCGTACTACAACCGGCCGACGCAGGAGGGGCTGTACCTGCACTTTCGAGCCATCGCCGAGGCAACGACCCTCCCGATCTTCATCTACAATATCCCGGGCCGCTCTGCAGTGGACATGACTGTGGATACGATGGCGCGCCTTTCACGGATCCCGAATGTGGTGGGTGTCAAGGATGCGACGGCCAATTTGCAGAGAGTGACCCAGCAGCGCCTGGCGTGCGGACCTGACTTCGTTCAGCTGTCAGGTGAAGATGGTACAGCGCTGGGCTTCAATGCTCATGGTGGCGTTGGATGTATCTCAGTCACCGCCAATGTAGCGCCCAGGCTTTGTGCCGAGTTCCAGCAAGCCAGTCTTGCTGGTGATCTTGCCAAGGCGCGCGCCCTGCATGAGCGACTGATGCCGCTGCATGAGGAGTTATTTTGTGAAACCAATCCTGCGCCGGTCAAGTATGCACTGAGCGTGCTTGGCAAGTGCGCGCCTGATTGCCGGCTTCCGCTCGCTCCTTTGTCCGAGGCTTCGCGCGCCCGCGTGCGTGCGGCGCTCAACAAAGCCGGGTTGATCAACTAACCCCCATGGCAGCCAAGAAGACGGATGATGATGCCAAGGTCGTCGCGGAGAACCGCAAGGCGCGCTTCAATTACTACATTGATGATGTCGTCGAGGCCGGTATCCAGCTGACCGGTACCGAGGTCAAATCACTCCGCGGGGGCAAGGCTACGATCGCGGAAGCCTATGCCCAGCCCAAGGGTGGCGAGATGTTTCTCATAAACTCGTATATTCCTGAGTATACGGAGGGCAACCGGTTCAATCATGAGCCGCGGCGTATCCGCAAGCTGATGCTTCACAAACGGCAGATCGAGAAACTGGCGAGGGCCGTGGAGCGTGAGGGCATGACGATCGTTCCGCTGAGGGCCTATTTCAATGCGAAGGGGCGAGCAAAGATCGAGTTGGGCCTGGCAAGGGGCAAGAAGCTGCACGATAAGCGCGATACCGAAAAGAAGCGCGACTGGGAGCGGGAGAAGGGTCGCCTGATCCGCGACAAGGGGTAGCTGTCACGTGTGCCTCGTGCGCCCGGTGGATCGCGAACCTTCCACAATGTTGATGATCCGCTCGGGCAAGAGCGGTATGACTGGTCAAGTTGAAAAGCCTTGGAAAACGGGGACACGCGTTTCATGAGCATGCGGTTGAGGGTCGGCATCGTGGGCGTCAGCGGCTATGGCGGCGGCGAAGCCTTGCGTTTGTGCGCCACCCACCCGGCATTCGATGTTGTCTATGCGGGAGGTGAGGGTTCGGTTGGCCAGCGCCTTGTCGAACGCTATCCCGGGCTGGGTCGACTTGGTGATCTGCAGATCGAAAAGTGGGACCCGGCAAGCCTGCCGCCGCTGGATATCCTGTTTGCCTCCTTGCCCACCGGGCAGTCGAAGGAGGCGCTTGCGCGTGTACCGGCGTCGGTCAAGATCGTCGATATCGGTGGCGATCACCGCTACGCCGAAGGCTGGGCCTATGGACTTGCTGATGTCTGGCCTGACACTGTTCGAGGTGCTTCCCGGGTTGCCAATCCCGGCTGCTACCCGGCGGCG
>JBEIFU010000142.1:0-6793 GCA_040382295.1 Alphaproteobacteria bacterium | reverse complement strand
GCGAGATGAAATTCGCGTTGCCGAGCTTCTGGTCAACACGCGCGACCTCGTCCTCGGCTTTCTTCAAGTCCTTGGAGAGCCGCGCGCGCTCCTTGGCAAAATCGATGAAGCCCTCGAGCGTCAGGCCCGCATCGCCCTCCCCGGCGACGATCTGCGCCGCACCCTTCGGAAAACTGTCCCCGGAAACAGCGCTCTCCAGCCGCCCCATGCGCAGGATGAGGTCATTGTGGCGCTGCAGCCATTCCCGCTCGCGCGCGCTGGGCGTGTTCAGGACCAAGGGCAGCTTGTCGGAGGGCTTGACGTTCATCTCGGCACGCACCGAGCGCACCTCCGACACCAGCGTCTTCACCCAGTTCATCTCGGCCTCGGCCGCGACATCGCGCGCGATCGCGGCATAGTCCGGCCATGTCTCCTCGATCAGCAACCGCGCGCGCGCCGGGCCCTGCTCGCCCGTCACCCGCCACAGCTCTTCCGTGATGAAGGGCGTGAAGGGATGCATGAGCCGCAGCATCTCGTCGAGCACCCAGGCGGCCGTCGCCCGCGTCTCGGCTTTCTGTGCCTCGTCCGATCCCGCGAACACGGGCTTGATGAATTCGAGGTACCAATCGCAATAGACGTTCCACACGAACTCGTAGAGTCCGCCCGCCGCATCGTTGAAACGGAATGCTTCCAGCGCGCCGGTCACCTCGGCCTTCGTGCGCACCAGCTCGCCGATGATCCAGCGATTGACGGCCGAACCGACGCGCGCCGGATCAAAGCCTGCGGCCCGCACGCAACCGTTCATCTCGCAGAAGCGTGCCGCGTTCCAGTGCTTGGTGCAGAAATTGCGATAGATCTCGACCCGGCCAGGCCCCATGCGCAGGTCCTTGCCGGGCGCCGCCGCGATCGCCAGCGCAAAGCGCAAGGGGTCGGCACCGAACTGCTCGATCAGCGTGAGCGGATCGACCACATTGCCCTTCGACTTCGACATCTTCTGCCCCTTCTCGTCGACGACGCGGGCATGGATGTAGACGGTATGGAAGGGAACCTCGTTCGTGAAATGCAGGCCCATCATCATCATCCGGGCGACCCAGAAGAAGATGATGTCGAACATCGTCACCAGCACGTCGGTCTTGTAGTGCCGCTTCATCTCGGGCGTGGCATCGGGCCAGCCCAGTGTCGAGAACGGCCAGAGCGCCGAGGAAAACCATGTATCGAGCACGTCCGGATCGCGCGTCAGCACGACATCCCGCCCGTGTTTGGCGCGCGCTGCGGCCAATGCCTCGGCCTCGCTCTCGGCGACAAAGACATTGCCATCGGCATCGTACCACGCCGGGATCTGGTGACCCCACCACAGCTGGCGCGACACGCACCACGGGCGGATATCTTCCAGCCAGCGGAAATACTCGTCCTCGAAGCGCTGCGGGATGAATTTCGTGCGACCGTCGCGCACCGCCGCCATCGCCTTCTCGGCCAGCGGCTTCACGTTCAGGTACCACTGCTCGGTCAGCATCGGCTCGAGCTCAACCGACTTCGACTTCTCGTCATGCGGCACGGCATGGGTGACCTGCTCGACCTTCTCGAGCAGCCCCAAGGCCTCCATGTCGGCCACGATCTTCTTTCGCGCGACGAAACGGTCGAGCCCGCGATAGGCCTCCGGCACGTCGGCCCCGAGCTTCGCATCAGGCGTGAACATGTTGACGACCGCAAGCCCGTGGCGCTTGCCCACTTCATAGTCGTTGAAGTCATGGCCGGGCGTGATCTTCACCGCGCCCGAACCCTTTTCCGCAGTGGCGTATTCATCGGCGATGATGGGATCTAGACTCCCCGTGAGCGGCAGGCGCACCATCCGCCCGACAAGCGCCTTGTAGCGTTCGTCATCGGGATGCACCGCAACCGCCTGGTCGGCCAGCATCGTCTCGGGTCGCGTGGTGGCGACCACGATGAACGTCTCGGCGTCATCGGCCAGCGGATATTTCAGGTGCCAGAGATTGCCCTTGATCTCGATGTTCTCGACCTCGAGGTCCGAGACCGCCGTCTGCAGGCTCGGATCCCAGTTCACAAGGCGCGTGTCCTTGTACATGAGGCCCTGCCGGTAGAGCTCGACGAACACCTTGAGCACCGCGCGGCTGAGCCCCTCGTCCATCGTGAAGCGCTCGCGCGACCAGTCGCAGCTCGAACCCAGGCGGCGCTGCTGGCGTGTGATCGTCCCGCCGGACTCTGCCTTCCATTCCCAGACGCGCTTGATGAATGCCTCGCGGCCCATGGCCTGGCGCGAGGTCTGCGCCTCGCGCAGCTGGCGCTCGACGACAAGCTGCGTCGCAATGCCGGCATGGTCGGTGCCGGGCTGCCAGAGCACGTCCTTGCCGCGCATGCGTTCGAACCGCGCCAGCACATCCTGCAGCGTGTTGTTCAGCGCATGGCCGACATGAAGCGAGCCCGTGACGTTGGGCGGCGGGATGACCATGGTGAAGGGCGTTGCATCCGGGCGATTGCCGGCGCGAAAGGCGCCGCTCTTCTCCCACGCCTGGTAAAGGCGGTCTTCCACGTCCTTGGGATTGAAGGTCTTCTCGAGCATGGTCGTCAGTCTGTTCCGGGAGTAAAAACAAGAAAAACCGCACAAGCCATACGGGGCTTGCGCGGTGTTTGTCGAGCGGGGCTGGAGAGGGTGCGGCTAGCGGCGGCGGCCGCCGCTCCGCGCAGCGCGCTCGATTTCCTGCTGTACGACCCGTTCCACGATCTCGGGCAGGTGCTCGTCGAGCCACTGGGCAAGCAGCGGTTTCATGATCTGGGTCACGATTTCCTCGAGTGACGCGCCGCTGACACTGACGTCCCGCTCGCGGCTCAGCATGCCAAAGGCATTGGTTATCGCAGACGACGCCTGCGACGAGAGGATGCCGTCATCTTTGTCGACCATGTCTAGATCCGATTGGTTGCGCATGTAGCGAGGCTCTGGTGCAGGCGCCCGGCGGGCGGGGCGTGGTTCGGGAACGGGTTCGGGTTGAAGCCGCCGGCGAGGCGGTTCGGGCATCGGGGCTGGCTCAGGTTCGGGCTCTGGCTCCGGCGGGAGCTCCTCGAGCACGACATTCGTCAGTTCGAGAACTTCAGGCTCCGGCTGCGCGACATATGCTGGCGCCGCGGGAACGGGAGCTGGCGCTGGAGCTGGCGCTGGAGCTGGCGCTGGAGCTGGAGCCGGAGCTGGCGCGTATGCGGGTGCGGGTGCGGGTGCGGGTGCGGGTGCGGGTGCGCGTGCGGGCGCCGGCTCAGGTTGGGCTGCGGCTTGAGCCTGCGACGCGTCCTCGGAAATGATCCGACGGATGGAAGCGAGGATCTCTTCCATCGTTGGTTCTTGTTGTGCCGCAGGCGTCGCCATTGCTTTTCAGACCTTTGGACCGGCAGGGGTGCAACCTCTCTGCCGAACCTATGCCAAGCCGCGCGCAAATGAAAGCGCCGCGCGAAATCCACAGGCCTTCTACCCGCTTAAGGTGAATAACCGCACCCCAGAATCACGCCTGGCCGACGCCAGAGTCTCCGTCTCAGTAGGTTGCCGCACCCAGCGGACGCCAGGTCTGCATTTCGTAATTCGCCTTCGGGTCATAGTAGGTGACGGGCAGTTCGAGATTTTGCGCCGTCAGCTTTCCCACCGAGGCGAGCAGTGAAAAACCTGCGACAACCTCGTCGCGCTCGCTGCGCACCAGCGCCACGCGGGCGTTGAGCAGCTCCTGCTGCTGGTTCAGGACGTCGAGCGTCGTCCGCGACCCGACCTCCAGCTCCTGCTGAACGCCCTCGAAGGCGATCTCCGAGGCCTTGACCTGCTGGCGGTTGGCCTCGGACGAGGCCCTGGCGGCGCGATATCCCTCCCACGCATTCGAAACGCGCTCATCCGTCGAACGACGGGA
Organism: Alphaproteobacteria bacterium; assembly: GCA_040382295.1. Taxonomy (GTDB): domain Bacteria; phylum Pseudomonadota; class Alphaproteobacteria; order Micropepsales; family Micropepsaceae; genus SZUA-430. The sequence goes on along the minus strand of JBEIFU010000142.1, from coordinate 2,915 downwards.
AAACTCGGTGTCGAGACGAGCCTTGTTGTAGAACTCCTTGGCCTGCCGGATCTGCGACCATTCGGCCCCGCCCCGATAGAGAGGCCAGGTCGCCTGCGCGGTCAGCCGCGTGTCGTCGCCAATCGTTTCGGGCCCGAACTCTTGCCCGGTGCGTCCGTAGGTGGCCGAGATGCTGACCCGCGGAAGCAGGCTGCCGACTGCAAAGTCGATCGCCTGGTTTGCGGCTTCCTCGGCCTCGCGTGCCGCGGCGAGCTGGGGACTGCCCTTGTTCGCCGTCTCGCGTGCGATGGTCTCATCCTCGGGAAGCACGGGAACGTCCGGCTTCGGGGCCAGTGTTCCGGGGGCTTCGCCCACGGTTCGCTCGTAGAAGGTGCGGCTGGCGACCAGATTGGCCTCGGCCGCCGTCAGCTGGAACTGGCCTGAGGCCAGGCGCGCTTCGGCCTGGGACACGTCGGTGCGCGTGATCTCGCCGACCTCGAAGCGGGCGCGTGCGGCCTCGAGCTGCTTCTGCAGCAGTTCGATATTGGTCTTGTTGAGCGACACGACTGCTCCGTCGCGCACGACATTCATGTAGGCGGTCACCGTGTCGAGAAACACGGTCTGCTCAGTCGCGTGCAGGCGGGCCCTGCCCGCTCGTACCTGCGCGTCGGCCTGTCGGCGCTGCGCCAGGATGGTGCCGCCTGCGAACAGGGTCTGCGAGGCGGTGACATTGGCGCCCCAGGAATCACTTCGGGTTTCCGAGGACACAGGCGGCACGTCCGACTTGAACTCGCTGTCGCTGCGCGTGAAGCTGCCGTTGACCGTGATCGTCGGACGCCACTGGGCGATCGCCTGGGCGACCTCCTCGTCGGTTGCGCGCAGATTGGCGCGCTCTGCCATCAGCTGCGGATTGTTCTGATAGGCCTTGACCAGGGCATCGGTCAGCGTGTCGGCGCCGAGCGCCGCTGGCGCGGCGAAGACACTGATCAGAAGCGCCGCCCGGATCCGGGACACGATGCGCTGCGCACTGATGCGTCGCGAGATGTTGTTCGTCTTGACCACAGCCAACCAGCCCCTGCCACTTTGCTCGATAGCTAAGCAGCTTATAAGAAAAACCGTAAATACGATCTTAACTCATAGGAACAAGTTGCTGATTTGACAACACAATCATAAGTTAAAAAGCAAATGTCTTCGCGCGGGCAAAGCCGGGAAGCAGCGGAACCGTTGCGTCAAACACAACCCGTCGTCCCAGCACGCCCGCCTTGCGCACGCACAGATTGGCTTTCCCCACGGGGCCGCCATTGAGGATAACGGCCAGGCGACCGCCATCCTTCAGCTGGTCCACCCAGGCCTGCGGGATCTCCTCGACGGAGCCGTTGACCAGAATCGCGTCGTACGGTGCGTGCTGCGGCGCGCCCTGCCTGAGCGACCCCACCACGCCGGACAGACGTCCCAGCCGCTCGACCCCGACCAGCGCCGCAGTCGCCGCCCTGGCCAGCGCCTCGTCCTCCTCGAGCGCCGTCACATCCGCCGACAGGCCCGCGAGCAGCGCACTGGAGTAGCCCGTTGCACAGGCGATATCGAGGACGCGGTCCTCACGCCGGATGTCGAGCGCCTGAACCAGTTTGGCGAGGCTGCGCGGATCGGCGAGGAAGCGCCCGGGCTTTACCGGGACGCAGGTCTCGGCATAGGCCAGCGCCTGCTGGGCGTCCGGCACGAAGCGCTCGCGCGCGATGCGGCCCATCAGATCGACGATGCGAAGATCGGTGACATCATTGGTGCGCACCTGACCTTCGACCATGAAGTGGCGGGCCTTCGACATGTCTTGCATCGGGCAAATCCGGGGAAATCGTGACGGGAGATTGCGCCGCTTATAGCCAGCGCGACGGGGGCTGACAATCCGGACCCGGCCTGCCTTTCATGGGACGCCCCGCATTGTGCTTGGAGAGCGCAAGTTCTCTCTGCTATACGGTCAGCCCACTTCAGATGGCGACGTGGCGGAGTGGTTACGCAGAGGTCTGCAAAACCTTGTACCCCGGTTCAATTCCGGGCGTCGCCTCCAATCCCTCTCTCCTGACCCGGTCCCACGCGTGTCAATCGCGCATAGCGACGGTGCCCCGTCGCCTTGCCACACACGAAGCGCCCTGCGCCGTGTCCTGAGCGCAACATCAAATTAACCATTTGTTAACCATCAAGGGCCAATCTCCCGCTTGTCTTCCCATGAAGACACCCCACCATTACCCAAACTTCGGGCCCGGTCTTTCCGGGCCCTTTTTCTTTGAGTTGGGCCGTTGGCCCGAGGGGTGGCGCGCGACCCTTCAGCCGGGCTGGGACCGCTGCCTGCGCCACCAGCGCAGGGTTTTCACTTCCTGGCGTCGCCGGAATCGCCGGACCCGGGGCGAATCGACCGACAGCACCACAAGGCCTGCCGGCAGCATCCACAAACCCAGCACGGGCAGCCACGAGAAAGCGCCACCCGCCACCAGGGCTCCCCCCAGCACGGTGCGCCCCGTTCGCGAGCGCGGGACAGGGATTTTGGTTCTGCCGATCCGGATATGTGCCATCTGCCTTTCCCTGTACCTGCATTTCCGCTTTCGCGGGCAAAGACGCTCTGATATAGGCAGCCGCCTGCCCATGCGGTAGTCCAGAGCAACAGGTATTCCCCGGTAGCTCAGTGGTAGAGCAACCGGCTGTTAACCGGTTGGTCGCTGGTTCGAATCCGGCCCGGGGAGCCAGTTGGGCGCGCTGCGCCCGAGACGCCGGACGATCGGTGCCACCATCTCCATCATTTGTGCGCAACAGCTCCGGGTAGTGCGTGCGCAGGGCCGCGAGGCAGGCGGCTTCGTGTTTCGGCTCGCTGATGTCGAGCACCAGCCAGCCTGCCGCTGTCATCAGCCCGATGCCCATGACCAGCCCGAAGCGCACGAGCAGCATCG
>JBEIFU010000141.1:0-6801 GCA_040382295.1 Alphaproteobacteria bacterium | reverse complement strand
TTCGACGCAGCCTCCGACACCAGCTGATGCGCCTTCGAATAGCCGAGCGTCCAGGTGTTCGCAGTGCCCGAGAGCGTATGCGTATGCGCCGTCAGATCGCCCGCCTGCGACCACGCATAGCTCTGCGTCGTACCGTTGCCATGGACGAGGCTCGTGCGGCGCGAGAGCGGGTCGTGCACGTACGTAGCCAGCACGAACGTGCCATTCTCGCGCACGGTGGTGGAACGATTAATGTCGTCATAGTCGCGCACGACGTAATAGCCGTCCGGCCAGACTGTCCGCGTGCGGTTTCCGGCCTTGTCGAGCTCGTAGGCGAGCGTCCGCACGCCGGTGATGTTCGGCGCCGTCTGTGACGCTGAAATGACGCGCTTGGCCGAGTCGAAGCCGTAGGTGAGCCCCTGCCCCGCATTGTCGCTTATCGACAGCGTACGTCCTGCGAGATCATAGGTAGTGGTGGTAACGATCGCCGGCGTCGCACCAGACTGGGGGACGGTGTGGGTGACGAGGCGATCGAGTACGTCGTAGATATTCGAGATCGTCTGGTTGGCCCGCGTGAGCTTGGCTGTCACCCGATCAAGCACGTCATAGCTCAGCTGCTCGAACTTGGCATCCGGAAACGTCGTACGCAACGGCCGGTCAAACCCGTCATAGCTATAGCTGGTCTGGTTCCCCCGCGCATCGCGCACACTGGCCTGCTTGCCATTCAGCGTATAGGTAAACCGCGCATAGGCCTGCTCGATGGGTGTCCCGACGGCCCTGCGCTCCTCGATCACCTCGGAGGCCGCGTTATAGACCTTCAGTGTACGGCGCAGTTCGGGATCGGTTATGAAGGTCGGTCGGTTCGCGGCATCATAGTCATAGCGTGTGACCTGACCGTCGGGATCCGTCATCGTCCGTACACGGCCGGTCGGCCAGTAGGTGTAGGCTGTCACAGCCGGCGTCGTACCATTCGCGCGCGAGATCTGCGTGATCAGGCCGTCCGCGTTGTAGGTCCAGATTGTCGAGACACCCGTACTGGCCGGCGCGCCGTGACGCACAAGTCGCCGCATTGCATCATAGGCGCCCGCATGCACCTTGCCGCGCGGATCAGTGACGGAGGTGATGTTTCCGGCAGTATCGTAGGTAAAGAGGGTCGTGATCGCGAGCCGTGGCGAGGCCCCCGGATCCACGATCACCGAGGTCGGATTCCCGGAACCATCATGGTTGACCTGGGTCACAAGTCCCGTTGGATCCATCTTCTGGATCATTTTGCCAATGCTGTTATAGGCAAAGGTCGTGCGCGGCACCGTTCCGCTGATACTCGGCTGGCGCACTTCGGTGACCAGACACGACGCCTGATTGACCACCCAGGTCGTCGTGACATTCGCGGCATTCTTCTCGCTCAGCTTGATGTTGCAGAGCGGATCCCACGTCGAGCTTGTTATGGTTGCGGCAAGCGTTGACCCCGGCTTTGGCGTGCGCCGGACAGTCAGGACATTCGAGCGCACGTCATAGGTATAGGCAACTGCATTGCCCTCCGGCGCAATCTCCCGGCTCTTGCGCCTGAGCGGGTCATACTCCGTGCGCGAGGTGCGGCCGAGCGGGTCTTCCACGCTCACCACGTTTCCATACCGGTCATGCGCTGTCCGCGTCACATGGCCAAGCGGGTCGATCACGGACGAAACGCGCCCCCCGCCAATCTGGTAGCGCGTCACATTGCCAAGACCGTCACGAACCTGCTGGACGGTTCCGTTGGTGCCCGGCGAAAACTCATAGCGAACCAGAGCACCTCCGGGATTGCCTGGCGCACGCACTTCGAGGGACGAACGGGTCGCATCCTCGATATACCGCCACGCGTGACCCATCGCATCGGTCACGACCAGGGCTGGCGGCATCCCGCTGCGCATGGCAGGTTCGCCAACAGCAAACAGTACGCCAGCCCCACCGCTCGTCGAGACGGACCCATCCGCCCCGATCTGGATCCAGCGCCCCAGGCTGTTCGAGAGGCGCCGCTGGGCCTTATCCCAGCTCACCGTAACGCCAAAGGGGAAAACCTGGCGGGAAAACAACATGTCCCCGCTGTTGCCTTCACTGTTCCAGTGGCTACTGGGCGCCGCAGACGTGCAGGTCGTGCCATCCCAGTTTCCGTAGATCGAAACGTCGCGCCGAGCCCCTGTCAGGCGAACGCAATGCTGATACCACCAGCGATGGGTATTACCCCCAAAGACACTTGCCGTGGCTGGCGCGTGGATCGTCCGGGTACCGAGCAGTTCAGCAGCTTCAGCACTGCCACGCAGCACAAAGGTGCCATTTTGGAGGCGCGTGAACACCCGGCTCGCATGTCCCTGTCGAATGGTGATTGTGTTGAGCTGGATCGTTTCGGTCCACCAGAACGCCACAAATGCACTCACCACCTGTCGCTGCAGGGTTTCAAGCGGTGTCGCGCCATCCGCACCGATCGACAGCAGGACGCGAATGGCCGCCAGGGTCTGAACCGCCGCGCGCGGGTCGTCCTCGCCGAACACCTTGGCGCCATCGCTCGTGACCGAAGCGTAATGATGAAGATTCGAGGTCCAGCCCGTACCCCCAAAAATCGGGTCGCGCGCCACGGCCGGCTTCGGCGGCTCGGGCAACATGGGATCCTGGGCATCGTAATGGTCTTCGTCGGGATTATGCTGATAACGCCACGCGCGCTGGAACGACAGGCTGTAAGGATAATCCCCGTTGCCGACACTGAGGTCCGGCGCTGGCGAGAGCGTTAGAGCCCCCGACTTGAGATCGACATTGTGTGCCCCGGCTCGAGCCTGGAACTGCCTGTCAAGGAAATCCTCGGCAATGGAGAAGACGCGAGCCGGATTGGTCTCGATATCGGCACTGCCGCCGCCACCCTTGCTGAAGAACCCATCACCAGCGTGCCCGTCGCGGGCCGAGATATGCGCAACCGCCCCCGTGACAGGATGGATCGCAATGAGCGCTCCCGCGCGCTCGGGACCGACAACTTCGCAATCATGGTGGATGATCATCCCCCACCCGCCATGCTCGTCCCAAGGTCTGCACCACAGCCGCGTGGCAGGACCCGGCCCCAGCGAAGACGAACGCGGGATGATGAGCGACCATCCAGCTGCAATATAGGCGTCGGCGATATCGCGCACCGGCGAACGATAGCCGCGCCGGTCGCCGTAATCCGACAGGATCTGGCTGCGCACCCAGACATTCCAGTTGGCTGGCGTCGCGTGATAGTACCAGCGATTGCCGGCCGCTGGCCCGTCATGCGCCCAGTCCAGCTGGGCAACGGCGGAAACGGGATAGACGGAATCGCCGGCCTGCTGCGCGAGGCTCCCCTCCAGCGCCGACGTCAGCACCGCAACAGTGCGCACCATGGCCTGCGTCGTGTTCGCGCCGGTTCGCGAGATGGCCGATATCGAGGGCTCCATGCTGAAAAGGAAGGAGCTTGCGACCGGGGCTTCGGCATCGGCATGGTGGAGGTTGACGACAGTCGCAGCCCCCACCACGTCGTGCACGAGCACGATGCCACTGCCCACCCCGCCAACCGTCTGCGTCATGTCCCAGAACTGGGAGAGGAACGCGGCACCCATGCGCCGACGCAGCGCAAGCTGCTGGGGTTCGACCCATTGCGGCGAGCCTTCGCCACATGAGCTATTGACCGAGCATCCCTTCTGGTAGACGACAACACCGCTGCGCCCGTGATGCACACGCTCCTGATAAGCCGCCAGCTCAGAACTCGGGCGACCAGCCGCCACGAAGATCTGCATGCCGGCGCTCTGGCTACCCTTCAGCGCTACCACGCGATCCATGTAGGTCCCATCGACCGCACCCGCACTGCGCCCTGCAGCGTAGGGATTGTTGACGTTGACGCTGACGCTGCCCGGAACACCCGGCAGCCAGGCCGTCGCCGGCGCCTCACCCACAAGCAACCGGTACAGGGCCGGCCCACCCTGGGCGGGCGAAGGCGGATTGCGGTTCACCTCCAAAGCCAGCTGCCGCCCATAGATATCATCCAGCGCATAGGAGAGCTGCGCCCCGCCGACCGAAAGCGTCACCTGCGTGCGCAAGGCGTAAGGAAGGTCCCCGACAAACTCCCGCAACACGCTGGCAGGATAGGGAAGACTTGACTGCCGCACCGCCCCACCGGTGTAAGGCGTGACACTGCGACCACCGATCACATCTTCGATGGCACCATTCGGAAAATTCGCAGTCACATGGCTGAGCAAGGTCGAAGCCATGACCGTCAGGTTGCTGCGAACTGACGTACGATTCAGGTTGGCGACCCGCGGCGCGTTCAGGTCGGTCGCGCTCGTAGCCCCCTGGATGGATGTCGACCAGAAGCCGGTGGCGTTGAAGCCCATCGCCGCGCCAACATCAATCCCCGCCTTCACGGCATGTGGCTTGTAGGCAGGATCGAAGACGTAAGGCGTACCACCAATGCTTGCCTTCACCCAGACATGCATCATCGTGACCGAAGTGACACTGGTTGTACCGGCAACAGTCGCCGGATAGCCGCCATCAGCCAGCAGCTTGCGCGCCGCTGTCACGTTTGTGACGCCGAACCAGCTGTTGAACTGCGAACCGTTCAGCGTCACGGTGCCGTACTGATAGGACGCCGTGATACCTGCAGAACGGAGCAATTCGACCAGCAATTGCGCCTGGTCGAACGGTGTTCCCGCCTTGTCGATATAGGCACCGCGCGCACCCGCCTTGACACCGAACATGGGAACCACGTCGATCTCGTTTCGCACATAGCGGTAGATACGGTCAGCGTCGTTTCCGAGTGCTGCGGCCAGGGTCTTGAGTTCGGGATCCTCGCTCCACGCCGGACTGGCAAGTCCACGGGCCTGATAGAACGCATCGGCCTGCGCAGGCGTGATGGCATGCCCCTCGCCAGCCTGAAGTTGAGGCAGCGCCTGGGCTACAGCGCTTGCAACAAGGAGCCCGGAAGCCAAGCGGCCCAGCAGAACCAGCGCCAGCAAACTGAGGAGCACCACCCCCACACCCTGTCGCACCCGAGACCACACGCAGCCGCCACGGCAAGGCCGCACTATCTCCGAGGCATGATGAGCAGCCAATCCGCGAGCAAGCATACTGTCCCCGCTTCTAGGAACACGAACCCCGACGCTGCAATGAATCTCCACCCCATGTCAAAGCCTATCGGCCACTCGCAACCGATCTCGCAAGTGCGATGAGGTCCCGGTGCCACAGCCGCTCGGCAGCAATGTTCCAGCAGGCGTTTGACACTTTCCAATGGCGCCTCACTGACCTAACCTCAGCCAACTCATCTCCCTCTTCGTCAAGGGGACGGACAATGCTCACGCAGGTGAAGTCATGGCTGAAGCGGCCTTTTCTGCCGCTCGTGCTGCTGGCGCTTTGCGCCGCCCCCGCCACCGCCGATACCCAGTACAGCTACGACGCCCTCGGCCGCCTTGTCCGCGTGCGGTATGATAACGGCAAGGAAATCGTCTTCGCCTATGATGCTGCCGGCAACCGGCTTCAGCGCGCAGTCCGCACAGCGGGGACAAACAGGCCCCCTGTCGCAAACCCCGACACGGTCAGCCTCTTCGAGAACCAGGCGTCGGTCACCTTCAACCCGCGGCTCAATGACAACGACCCCGATGGCCACGCTATCAACCTCTTCAGCACAAGCAGCGGCGCCTTCGGCTCCGGAACCCTGACCGGCGGAGGGACGACAGTCACCTACACCTACGCCAGCATCAATCGACGCGGCGCAGGCGACACACTGTTCTACGTGATCCGTGATACGGCCGGTGGCGAGGCCTACGGCGAGATCACCATCAGCTTCAGCAACCTTCCACCCGCGGCCGCAAGCGACACCGTCACCACAGCCAAGAACACGGCAAAAACCTTCGACCCCCGCATCAACGACACGGATCCCGGCAACGACTCGTTCATCATCACCACCGTATCGACGCCGTTGAAAGGCACCGTAATCATCGCAGGCGGCGGAACAGCCCTCGTCTACACACCCCAAATGAATGCCGGCGGCAGCGACACTTTCACCTACACTGTCACCGACTCCGATGGAGCCAGCGCCTCAGCCACCATAAGCATGACAATCAGCCCCGGACAGAATGCGCCCATCGCCAATGCCGACAGCGCGCGCACGCCGCAGGAGCAGCCTGTCAGCCTGGATCCACGGCTGAATGACTACGACCCCGATGGCGACAGTCTTGTCATCTCGGGACGAACCAACGGCGCGAAGGGCACGGTGGTCATCAATGCTGGCACCTCTCTGACCTACACACCGCTCACAGGGCAAACGGGCCCCGACAGCTTCACCTACACGATCACCGACTCCGACGGACAGACCGCAACCGCCAACATTGCCGTGATCATCGACGCTGTCGGCAATCCTGCGCCGCCCGGCGGGGGAGGAGGAGGCACGCTACCGGGCGGCCCGACACCACCGCCGCCACCAACACCGCCGCCCGTCATACCTGACCCGCCCATTGATCCCGAACCGCCTGGCGGTCCGGAAGGCTCCCCCTTCTGAGAGAACGGCGATGTCGGACATCCGCACGCAGCTTGAAGCACGTTGGGGTGAACTGTCCCCCCAAAGACGCATCCTGGCCGTTACGGCAGTCGCAATTGCAATGGGATCGCTGCTGGCCATCGCTTATCCCGGCGGAACGACCTGCGCGACACAGGCAGAAGCGGAGGCATATCTTGGTGACATGATGAGCGGGCTGCAGCGACAGGTGATGGACGAAACGCTCTCCCTGAAGGCGCTTGCGGATCGCGTGAAGCGGATCAACGACGCGGCCACGCGCTTTTCCAAAGACAGAAATG
>JBEIFU010000140.1:0-6806 GCA_040382295.1 Alphaproteobacteria bacterium | reverse complement strand
GCGTGCGTTCCACGCGGCGGGGCGTCTGGGCAGTTTCCAGGCGGCGGCGCGGGCGCTGGCCGTGACGCCCTCAGCCATCAGCCACCAAGTACGTTCGCTTGAGGCCTGGCTCGGCCAGCCGCTCTTCACGCGCGGGGCGCGGCGCATCGACCTGACCAAGGCCGGGCGGACGCTTCTCAGGGACACAGAGCTTGCCTTTGCGCGGCTGTCGACGGCCGCCACACGCGTCCGTGCGTCGGGTGGGCGCACGCTGCGGGTCAGTGCCCTGCCCCTTTTTACCGGTGCCTGGCTCATTCCGCGTCTGCAGCGGTTCGAGGCGCAGCATCCTGACATCACGCTCGAGATCGAGACCTCGAACAAGGTCGCCGATCTGGACCATGACGGCATCGATATCGCGATCCGCAACCTGCGGGCGCCGACGCCTGGCCTCGTGGCGCGCAAGCTGCTCGACATCAAGGGGGTTGTGGTGTGTGCGCCAAAGATTGCCGCGTTGCTGAAGGGCCCGCGTGACCTTGTGCGCCAGACCCTGATCCATGTGTCGGCACGGCCCGAGGCATGGCCGCAATGGCTGAAGCGCGCAGGCGTTGCCGGGCTGAAGGCGCGGCGTAATTTGTCGTTCGACACCGTGCCGGCGGCGCTTGAGGCCTGCGCGCGGGGGCATGGCGTGGCGCTGGGCATGCATCCGCTCGTGTGGGAGGCGCCGGTAGCGAAGGAGCTGGTCGTGCCCTTCACCGCGCCGGTTGACAGCGGCTCGTCTTATTATCTCGTCCACCGACGGGCGGACGGGAACCGGCCCGAGGTCAAGGCTTTCGTCGACTGGCTCACGCACGAGATGAATGGCTTCCGATCGAAGTATCGTAGCGTCCCCAAGCCTGTCGCCCGTGGCCTTGACTGAGGGCCGCGTTGAGGCTTCATTCCGGCTGTCATCCGAGGATCATGCTGATGCGTCGCCTTACCTTTTGTGCCATTGTCCTGCTTTCGCTGTCGGCCTGCGTTGCCGATGATGCCGGCGCGCCGCCCCACGCCGCCGTGCAGGATGCAGCCGCGCTCAAGGCTTGGGAGCAATGGAAGGCCGACGAGAACGCCGCGTGGTCTACGAAGGAATTCGCCATCCTGAAGATCGACGATGCCGTCTACCTGAACGAGGGACAGGGTGCGGTGCTGAAGACGCGGGCTGATGCGCGGAAGTCTTACCGGTGGGAGATGGGCGGCAAGCCGCGAGGCGCGGTGCTGTCAATCCGGCATGAAGGAGGCAAGGCTGTCGTCGTGAAGGGAAAGAAGCGCGACACACTTAGCCTCGATGCCATGCAGCGCGTGAACGTCGCCGAAGGCGTCGATATCCGCTTCGGGCTCACGCAGGTGGCGCCGGGCGTGAACGGGCTGCGCGTCATGGTCTACAACCAGGCGCATCCTGAGGCGAAGGCGTTCAAGGGGCTCAGCCATTTCCCATATGACGGGCGTGCGGTTGTCGAGGCGAAGGTAGAACTGGCACCAAGCGCCGAGGCCGTCGACTTCCAGACCTCGCGCGGCTGGCTGAAGCGCATCAATCGCGTCGCCACGGCCTCATTCACGCTCCATGGCAAGCCCGTGAAGCTTGGCCTCTATAGCGACGACACGGATCCGAAGAAGGTCAAGCGGCTCTCGGCCTTCTTCCATGACGAGCTCAGTGGCGGGGAAACCTATGGCGTGGGCCGGTATCTCGATGTCGATGTCAATGGTGTCCCCGAGACGATGACCATCGACTTCAACCGCGCTTATAACCCCAATTGCGCGCGCTCGCCGCACTATAACTGCCCGTTGGCGGTGGAGAAGATCCCCGTTGCCCTGCGCGCGGGGGAGATGGCGCCGGGGAAGCATTGAGGAGATTCTCGTCGTCACCCCGACCGAGCGGGGTCCCGGATCGCTCGCTCAGGCTCGCGGCCGGGATGACGGCGTTGGAGCGTCGGAGAGGAACTCCCTCCCCGACGCGTGCCGCGTCGGTACTCCCTCGCAAGCGAGGGAGAGACGTGCGTTTCCGCCTCACGCAGCGAGGCGGTGTCGGCAGCAGCGCCAGCTGCTGCAGACGGAGGAGTTTCTTGACGCAGCTCGAGCGGAGCGTTGTTCAGGTCGGTGACCGGAAGAATGCGTCGATGTCCATCGAGCCGTGGGGGACACCGATGATGATCACGATGCCTCGTTCCACGACATAGAAGACGAGGTGTGAGCCCTCGCGGTAGCTGCGATAGCCCTGACCGATGTCTTCGCGCATTCGGCCTGCGTCCGGGTTCTTTGCGAGCCACTCGAACCGTCTTGCGAGCGCGGCCAGATAAACGGCTGCCTGCTTGTCACCCCATTCAGCCAGCGTGTAGTCGGCAATCTGATCCAGGTCCCGCAGCGCCCTCGGCGTAAGCCGAAAGGAACTCAAGCCTTTGCGCTCCGCCCTGCACGCTTCCTTGCGCGCTTCAGGACGTCATCGACAGACAATTCGACAAACCTCCCCTCGCGCGCCTGAGCCGCGCCTTCGGCCAGGTGGTCCTGCAGGGCCTTCAGGCGATTGCCGCGATCCTCAAGTTCGCGCAGCGCGGCGCGGACAACCTCGCTTGCGGATGCATAGCGCCCGCTCGCGATCTGGCGCTTCACGAACTTTTCCCAATGGGGACCCAGCGTGAGGGATGTGTTGGCCATCTCCTGCTCCTTTATATTCGTTTTGAATATACGGTGCCGACCCCATGCTTCAAGATGTTTCTGCGACCTTTTTGCGGATCGTGGCGAGGAAGGTGTCGGCGAATTCGTTGAGCTTGGCGGCGCCGACGCCGTGGACTTCGGCGAACTCGTTAGGGGTTGCCGGCTTGCGGGCGGCCATGTCGATGAGGGTTCGGTCGGGGAAGATCGCGTAGGCGGGGACGCGGCGCTCGCGGGCGAGGATGAGGCGCAGCTGCTTCAGGGCGTCGAGGAGCGTGGCGTCGGTGTCGGGCAATGCTTCGATGGCGGCGGCGGAGCGGGACTTGCGCTCGGCACGCTTGGTGCGTGATGGCGGGCGGCACTCGAACCGGGCGTTGCCGCGCAGGAGGTCCCTGCCCTTGCCTGCGATCGTCAGGCCACCGAAGCCTGCAATGTCGAGAGCAAGAAAGTCGGAGACGACGAGCTGTCGGATCATCTGCTGCCACTCCTCGCGCTTGCGGTCCTTGCCTGCTGCATAGGTTGCAAGCCTGTCGTGGGCAAGCCGCACGATGCGCTCGTTGGTGGCACCGGTCAGCACATCGACGATGTGGCCAGCGCCGAAGCGCTCGCCGGTGGCGCGGATCGTCTCGATGACAAGCCTTGCCTCGGCCGTGGCATCGACGAGTGCTGCGGGTGACAGGCACGCATCGCAGTTGCCACAGGCTTGCGCCTTCTCGCCGAAATAGCCGAGCAGGATCTGGCGGCGGCAGCTGACGGCCTCGCAGTAGCCGACGAGCGCGCCGAGGCGCTGATGTTCGCGGCGCTTGCGGTCCTCGCCGGCGTCTTCCTGGTCAATGAACTGGCGACGCATCCGGATGTCCTGCAGGCCGAAGAGCATGAAGGCCTCGGCCTTGCCGCCATCGCGGCCGGCGCGGCCGAACTCCTGGTAATAGGCCTCGACGCTGCCAGGAAGGTCGGCGTGGAAGACAAAGCGTACGTCGGGCTTGTCGATGCCCATGCCGAAGGCGATGGTTGCCGCCATCACGACGCCCTTCTCGGTCATGAATGTGTTCTGGTTGGCCTCACGCAGGTCCTTGTCCATTCCGGCGTGGTAGGCGAGCGCCCTGATGCCCTGGCTTGCGAGCGCCTCGGCGGCCTCTTCGGTGCGCTTGCGCGAGAGGCAGTAGACGATGCCGCTCTTGCCGCGGCGCGCGGCGACATAGTCGAGCATCTGGCGCTTCCAGTCGCGCTTGGGTTCAACCGCGAGGCTGATGTTGGGGCGGTCGAAGCCGAGCACAAACATCTCGGCGTCTCCGGAAAAGAGCCTGGCTGCGATGTCGGCACGGGTGACCTCGTCGGCCGTGGCGGTGAGGGCTGCGATGGGGATCGAGGGGAAATGCTGGCGCAGGCTTGATAGAGCCTCGTATTCAGGGCGGAAGGCCGGGCCCCATTGCGAGATGCAATGGGCCTCGTCGATGGCGATGAGGCGCACGTCGAGCCTTGCGAGTGCCTCGAGCATGCGTTCAGTCATCAGCCGCTCGGGGGCCATGTAGAGAAGGCGCGTGTTGCCGGAGGCTGCGCGGCGCCAGGCGTCGACATTGTCCTCGCGCGACTGGGCGGAGTTGATGCTGTCGGCCGCGACGCCAGCCAGACGCAAGGCCTGGACCTGGTCCTGCATGAGCGCGACAAGCGGCGAGACGACGATCGTGAGGCCACCCTGCACGAGGGCGGGCACCTGGAAGCAGAGCGACTTGCCCGAGCCTGTCGGCATAACGGCCAGCACGTTGCGGCCTGCGAGCAGCGCATCGATGACGGGCAACTGGCCTGGGCGGAAGTCGTCGTAGCCGAAGACGTCCTTGAGGACCTGGCGCTTGGGATCTGCAGTCTTGGCGAGGGCTTGCATGGGGCGCGGCCTGAGGGATCGGGGCTCGGGTGTCGAGGCGATAGCAGCCGCAGGGGGCAAACCCTATCGGGTGAGGCGCTCGGCGTTGGGGAGAACCTGGCTTTGGGTGAGGTTTATGACGCCCGGCGGGCTTGCTGCGGTGCACCGCATCTTTCGAAAACTAACCCGTTTTGTCCCCGGGGTGTCGTTTCGTTGCGCCTGATGAACCTTATTGTTCAATTGATTGCCCATTCATATTGCGCTGCAACAATCCCTCTGGTAAGCGGGTTGTCTCTACGTCACGCACGAAGACCGGGGATCCCATGTCAGCGACTGTTACGCCGATCGGCGCGAAGGAAACGAAGACTGCCTACAAGGACCTCTATGAGATCGGGGAGATCCCCCCGCTGGGTCACGTGCCGGCGAAGATGTACGCCTGGGCCATCCGGAAGGAGCGTCACGGGGCACCCGAGACCTCAATGCAGGTCGAGGTCGTGCCGACCTGGGAACTGGACAGCCATGACGTGCTCGTCCTCGTGATGGCGGCGGGCGTCAACTACAACGGCGTTTGGGCGGCGCTTGGATCGCCCATCTCGCCGATCGACGGGCACAAGAACCCCTTCCACATCGCCGGGTCGGATGCGTCGGGCATCGTGTGGGCCGTGGGCTCGAAGGTGAAGCGCTGGAAGGTGGGCGACGAGGTCGTCATTCACTGCAACCAGGATGACGGCGACGACGAGGAGTGCAATGGCGGCGACCCGATGTTCTCGCCCTCGCAGCGCATCTGGGGCTACGAGACGCCGGATGGGTCGTTTGCGCAGTTCACGCGCGTGCAGGATCGCCAGCTCATGGAGCGGCCGAAGCACCTGACGTGGGAGGAATCGGCCTGCTATACGCTGACGCTAGCCACGACGTATCGCATGTTCTTCGGACACCGTCCCCATATCCTGCGCCCCGGGCATAATGTGCTGGTGTGGGGTGCGTCGGGCGGGCTTGGCTCGTTTGCGATCCAGCTCTGCGCCGTCTCGGGTGCGAATGCGATTGCCGTGATCTCGGACGATACGAAGACCGACTTCGTCATGAGCCTCGGTGCGAAGGGCGTCATCAACCGCAAGAACTTCAAGTGCTGGGGGCAGATGCCGCAGGTCGGCTCGCCCGAGTATGACGCGTGGACGAAGGAAGCCCGCAAGTTCGGCAAGGCGATCTGGGACATCACGGGCAAGGGCAACGATGTGGACTTCGTGTTCGAGCATCCGGGCGAATCGACCTTCCCTGTCTCGTGCCTGGTCGTGAAGCGCGGGGGCATGGTGGTGTTCTGCGCGGGGACAACGGGGTTCAACCTGACCTTCGATGCGCGCTATGTGTGGATGCGCCAGAAGCGCATCCAGGGCTCGCACTTCGCCAACCTGCAGCAGGCGAGCCAGGCCAACCGGCTCGTGGTGGAGCGTCGGATCGACCCGTGCATGTCGGAAGTCTTCCCGTGGCATGACATCCCGAAGGCGCACACCAAGATGTGGAAGAACGAGCATCAGCCCGGCAACATGGCGGTGCTGGTCAATGCCACGCGCACGGGGCTGCGTACACTCGAGGACGTGATCGAGGCCGGCAAACCCTGAAAGCCTTTGCGGTCGTAGGGTTCCTGCCGCTGCCGTTCGTCGCGCTTGGGAGGCCGGGTTCTTATGGTAGAAGATGAGGACAAGCATCACAGGCCTGATCCGCATCCCCTGACCCGACCTTCGTGATCCAGATGAGCACCACCACAGAACATCTCCGCGCGTCCGACGCCCTGTTGCAGATCGTGCGCAACTTCCCGAACGAACGCATCAGCCTGCAAGACCTGCTCGACGGGTTGGGCGAGCGCAGCTTCGGGTTCCTGCTGCTGCTTTTCGGCATTGCCTGCGCCATCGCACCACCGGGCTTTGCCACGATCTTCTCGCTGCCGCTGCTGCTGTTCTCGCTGCAGATGGTGGCTGGCTTTGATTCGCCCTGGCTGCCGCGCGCCATTGGCGCGCGCAGCTTTGCCAAGACCGATCTCGAGGCCACGATCAAGCGTGCCGTGCCCGCGATGCGGTGGGTCGAGCGGATCTGCAAGCCACGGCTCGAGTTCCTCGTCGGGGAGCTTGGGGAGAGACTGCTCGGGGTCCTTGTCTTCATCCTGACGATCGTCATCGCCCTTCCGGGACCGGGCACGAACTTCCCGCCGGGCGTTGCGATCGCCTTCATGTCGATTGCCATCATCGAGCGCGACGGACTGCTGGTGTTTTTAGGCATTCTGGCGTCCATG
>JBEIFU010000139.1:0-6835 GCA_040382295.1 Alphaproteobacteria bacterium | reverse complement strand
GGCAGGTGATCCTTGCCGAACATCTCGAAGTCGACACCGAGGGCAGCCCAGCGCATGCCGAAGTCGGGCTTCCACTGCATCTTCACCTGACCGCCGGTCACGGGCTGCGTGATTTCCTCGCCGTCCTCGTCGTCATAGGTGATCGTGCCGGCGGCGGGGTCGATGCGCTTCATCGGCACGTAGAGGACGCGACCTGTCTTGGGGGAGATGGGCAGGAAGGGGCTGTAGCTTCGCCGTCGTTCTTCGCCCAGCGTCGGCAGCATGATGTCCATGATGCGGTCGTAGACCGAGAGTGCCCTGAGCAGCATGGCGTCGAACATGCCGGACCGGTAGGCCTCGGTTGCCGACACGAATTCGTACTGGAAGCCGAATCCATCGAGAAATGATCTCAGGCGCGCATTGTTGTGGTGGGCGAAGCTCTGGTGGGTGCCGAAGGGGTCGGGCACGGATGTCAGGGGGCGCTGGAGATGCTCGCGCAGCATCTCCTGATTGGGGACGTTGTCGGGGATCTTGCGCATTCCGTCCATGTCGTCGGAGAACGCGATGAGGCGTGTCGGCTTGTCCGAGATTTCCTGGAAGGCGCGCCGGATCCAGCTGGTACGTGCCACTTCGCCGAAGGTGCCGATATGCGGCAGGCCCGAGGGGCCGTAGCCGGTCTCGAAGAGGACGTAGGGCTTTGCCTTGCCGGCGGCTTCGTCCTTCTCGACGCGCGCTAGAATCCTGCGGGCTTCTTCGAATGGCCAGGCCTTGGCGGCCATGGCCAGGTCGCGTCTGGACGACATGGGGGATCCCTCGGTCAAATCTGTTCCAAAGCCATAGGTGGCACTTCTTTCAACGTCAACGCTGCTGCATAGTGCAGACGATGGACAAGACGTTGCCACAGCCCCTTGACGCCATCCCGGCGCTTGTCGCGACGTTCCGTCGCGCAGTGATCGGCATGGCGGATGGTCGCTTCCTCGAGCCCTCGCCCGATGTGGCGCTGGTCACGGCGGCTGGCACGCCGCACCTGACGGCGCATACCGGCATGACCTTGCTGCGGCTGGGCTGGCAGCGCAATGAGCCACGCGGCGCGCATTATGACGTGCTTGAGCTTTTCGCGTTTGTCCGGCCGGCGCAACCCATCGCGCCGAGCGTGGGCGCGCTGGCGCGCGCCTTGGGTCTTGATGTGCCGCAAGGCCTCGCCGAGCAGGCTTCGGTCTTGCGTCTTGCCGCCCAGCGTCTGCTGACGGAGGCCGAGGGTGTGAAAAACCGCCCGATGGCCGCCCGCATTGCGGCGGCGATGGGGCTCAGCCGCTGGCCATGGGCGGAGCTGCTGCTGGAGCGCATGGATCCCGAGGGGCGCGCGCGGGCCACGCCACGCATGGATGCGTGGCGAGATCTGCCCGAATGGGAGGATGTGCCTCCGCAAGGCCAGCCTGGCAGCCAGCCTGTCCTGCCAGAAGAGGCGCGGGCGCATCTTGCTGCGATCGTCGGGGATGGTGCCGAGGTGCGGCGGTCGCAGTCGGATTATGCGGGACTGGCTGCGGAGGCCTTTCGACCGCGCCTGCAGGAAAACGAGCCGGCGGTGGTTCTTGCAGAAGCCGGTACGGGTCTTGGCAAGACGGCCGGCTATCTTGCGGCGGCTTCGCTGTGGGCGGAGCGCAATGAGGGGACAGTCTGGATTTCGACCTACACGAAGAACCTGCAGCGCCAGATCGCGCAGGAGCTGCGTCGGGTCTATCCAGAGGAAGCGGCGTTCGGTGAGAAGGTGACGATCCGCAAGGGGCGGGAGAACTATCTGTGCCTGCTGAATTTCGAGGAGCAGGCCGGTCGCCTGCCGGTCCTGATCGAGCGCGAGACCGTGGCGCTGGGACTGGTTGCGCGCTGGCTGATGGCGACCAAGGATGGCGATCTCATCGGCGGCGATTTTCCGTCCTGGGCCTTTCCCGCGCCCGGCTTTGCGCCAGGACTGACGGACAAGCAGGGTGAGTGCATTTACGGGGCGTGCCCGCATTACCGGCGGTGTTTCCTCGAGCGTGTCGGACGCAAGTCGCGGACCAGCCGCATCGTGGTGTCGAACCATGCGCTGACGATGGTGGAGGCCGCGCGTCATGCGGCGTCGCGCGGGGCGGACAGCGAGGGGAACGGGTCGGTGCCGCCGCTGCGCTATGTTTTCGATGAGGGACACCATATCTTCGACGCGGCAGACAGCTTCTATGCGATCCACATCTCCGGATGGGAGGGGGTTGAGCTGAGGCGCTGGATTCGCGGGCCCGAAGGGCGCAGCGGGCGGCGCGGGCGGGGCCTTGTGGAGCGGCTGAGTGCGGTGCTCGACGATGAACCGGCCGTCCTCGAGAAACTGTCGGAGGTTGCGCAGGCCGCGCTCGCGTTGCCGGGCGATGGCTGGATGAGCCGGCTGAGCTCCGAGGCGCCGCGCGGGGCCATGGAGAAATTCCTCGCTGCCGTGCGTGCGCAGGTGCGGGCGCGGGCCGGGGATCTGAGCTCGCCCTACGGGCTTGAATGCGAGGTCGTGCCGGTGATGCCGGCGTTGCTGGCGGCCGCGGGCGGCTTCACGCAAGCCCTGCACGCCCTGCTCGAGCCGCTGACAGTGCTTGCTGGCAAGCTGCGCGAGATGCTTCGAACGCGCAGCGATGAGGCGTTCTCTCAGCACCGGCTGCGCGTAGAGGCGGTGCTGCGCGGTATCGAGCGGCGCACGCAGCTGCAGCTTCCCAACTGGATCATGGCGCTCGATGCCGTCGGGGAACCTGCGCCGGGCGGACATGTCGACTGGCTGAGTGTCGAGCGCTCGGAGGGCCAGGACAGCAATGTCGGGCTCTATCGGCATGCCGTGGACCCAACGGTCAGCTTTGCGCTTGAGGTGCTCGAGCCGTCGCATGGGGCTTTCATCACGTCGGCCACGCTTCGTGACCGTCCAGCGGGTGAGAGCGATACGCTTGACGGGTGGCGGGCGGCTGAAATCCGCACAGGTGCGGGGCATCTGGTTGTTCCGGCGCTGCGTGCCGCATTCCAGTCACCCTTCGATTATGCGCGGCAGTCGCGCATCATCGTGGTGACGGACGTGGGACGCGATGCGGACATGCTGGCTGCGGCCTATCGGGACCTGTTTCTTGCGGCAGGTGGTGGTGCGCTGGGGCTCTTCACGTCGGTGCGCTCGCTGCGTTCGACGCATCGGGCGATTGCGCCGGCGCTTTCGCAACGCGGGTTGCCGTTGCTGGCGCAGCATGTCGATGGGCTCGATACGGGATCACTCGTTGATCTGTTCCGCGATGACGAGAATTCCTGCCTGCTTGGAACGGATGCGCTGCGCGACGGGGTGGATGTTCCCGGGCGCTCGCTGAGGCTTGTCGTGTTCGAGCGCGTGCCATGGCCGCGGCCCGACATATTGCACAAGGCGCGGCGGTCTGCGTTCGGCAAGGTCTACGACGATCAGTTGACGCGGCTCAGGCTGGCGCAGGGGTTCGGGCGCCTGATCCGACGGGCCTCGGACCGCGGCGTGTTCGTGCTTCTCGATGCGCGGGCGCCGACGCGGCTCTTGTCGGGTTTGCCGGGTGGCGTCGAGGTGCAACGCCTGCGTCTCGTAGAAGCCGTTGGTGTCGTGCGGGATTTCCTGCACTTGCCCGGGCTTGCTGACAATGTCCCGCGGCAATAGATTGTTCCCGACGTTTCACCGGCACAGGACGATCCCATGACGAAGCAGTCAACGCTGAGCCCGCATTCGGCCCTGATCTATGTGATGGTCATTGCGTCGGCGGCTGATGCAAGCATGAGCGATGCGGAACTGCATGTCATCGGGGACATCGTGCGGACACTGCCGGTGTTCGAGGGCTTCGAGGAAGAAAAGATCATTCCGGTGGCGCGGGAGTGCACGGCGATCCTGCAGGAGAATGAGGGGTTCACAGCCGTGTTGGGGCTGATCCGCGATGCGCTTCCGCGTGCCTTGCGCGAGACCGCCTATGCGCTGGCACTGGAGATCGTCCTAACGGAAGCGCCTGTTTACGCGGAAGAGAACCGGGTGCTCCAGCGGCTGAAGACGACGCTTGATGTCGACCGGCTGACGGCGGCGGCGCTCGAGAAGGCTGCGATCGTGCGGCACGCGCGGATCACCAACTGAGATGGGCGATGGCAGCGAGGCGCTGATTCGGCTTGGCGTCTTTGCAGGTGTCTTTGCCATGGTCGTGGCGGCGGAGACCGTCGTGCCGTTTCGGGCTGGTGTGTCGCGGGGACAGCGCTGGGTCTGCAATGTCGGTCTGAGCGTGCTGAACACGCTGGTCGTGCGTGTCCTGGCTGTCGGGCTGCCGGTGCTGCCGGTGGCTGTTGCGGCGGCGTTCGAGGGCGGGGGGCTGTTCGGGCTGGCCGGGGTGCCGTGGTGGGCTGCGGCCGTTGCAGGGTTCGTCATCCTCGATCTTGCCGTCTATGCGCAGCATGTCGTGTTTCATCATGTGCCTGCGTTGTGGAGGCTGCATCGCGTGCATCATGCCGACATGGCCTTCGACGTGACGACGGGCATCCGGTTCCATCCGGTGGAGATCGTCATCAGCCTTGCCTGGAAGCTTGCCGTGGTGGTGGCGTTCGGGATCCCTGCATGGGCGGTGCTGGCTTTCGAGATGGTGCTGAATGCGGGTTCGATGTTCAGCCATGCCAATGTCAGCCTGCCGAGGGGTGTTGACCGTTTTCTCCGGCTTCTGATTGTGACGCCTGACATGCACCGAGTGCATCATTCCGTCGAACCGGCGGAGCTCAATTCGAATTTCGGGTTCAATCTGTCGGTCTGGGACCGGGCGTTTGGTACCTATCTGCGTGCGACGTCCGCCGATGCGCGGGTCATGCCCATCGGCTTGCGCGGCTGGAAGGGCGTGCAGATGTCGGCTCTGGGTGCCATGCTGCTGTTTCCGTTCATCTCGAGGAAGGCTTCGTGAAGCGTCTGATCATCCTGCGTCATGCGAAGACAGAAGCGGCCGGTGGCCTGAAGCGGGACATCGATCGGGTGCTGATCGAGCGGGGTCGCCGCGACGCGGCGGCGATGGCCCAGCATTTCGTGTCGCGCAGGCATGCGTGCGACCTCGTACTGTGCTCAACGGCTGCACGTACCCGCGAGACGCTGGCGATTTTCGGGCCCCTTGCCTGCAGCGGGGTGCCGGTGGCTTATCGTGAGGATCTCTATCTTGCTGAAGCGCCGGACATCATTTCGATCATCCGCTCGGTTGACGACACGCATGGCGCGGTCATGGTGGTCGGGCATAATCCGGGCCTCGAGGAGCTGGCGTTGATGATGTGCACGGCGCCGCTCAGCATCGAGGAAGAGGCGCGTCACCGGCGGATGCGCGAGAAATTCGCGACGACCTCGCTGGCCGTGATCCGCTTCGATGCCGGGCGCTGGCAGGACCTTCGACCGGGCAGCGGGCTTTTGGAAGATTTCATGCGACCGCGCGATCTGGGCCGGACAGGAGATTGAGATGTCACAACAGAAACTGACTGCCCTGGTGACGGGGGCGTCGGCTGGCATCGGCAAGGCGTTTGCCGATGTGTTCGCCCGTTATGGCTTCAACCTGATCCTCACAGCGCGCCGAGAGGAGCGGTTGAGGGCGGTCGCCGAGGAGATCTCGGCGCGCCACAAGGTGGAGGCGATTGTCATCCCGGCGGATCTGGCCGATCCGCGGGCACCGGAGATACTTGTCGCGGACATCCATGCGCGGGGATGGCGGGTGGATGCGCTGGTCAATAATGCGGGCTATGGCGTTCCCGGGGCTTATGCAACGACGGCGTGGCGCGACCAGCGGAATTTCATCGAGGTGCTGACGACGGCGCCGTGTGCGCTGACGCATCTTGTGCTGCCCGGCATGATCGAGCGCAAGCAGGGCTATGTGGTGAATGTGGCGTCGCTTGCCGGGTTCCTGCCGGGGACGGCGGGCAGTGCGCTCTATGGGGCCTCGAAGAGCTTCATGATCCAGTTCTCGCGCTCGCTGAACATGGAGCTGCAGGCGCACAAGGTTCATGTGACGGCGGTCTGTCCCGGCTATACCTATAGCGAGTTCCATGATGTCATGGGTGTGCGGGCGCAGGTCTCGCGGATGCCGAAATTCTTCTGGATGACGGCTGAGGCGGTTGCAGAGGAAGGCTACGCGGCCGTCATGCGCAACAAGCCCGTCGTGGTGAATGGCGCGATCAACCGGTCGATTGCGGTCCTTGCGAAATATCTGCCGGATTCTGCTGCATTCTCGATCATGAAGGCCCGCAGCGGGTTCAATCGGTGAGGTGCCTGAGCGCGCGGGAGATGCCATGAACACCTCCCGCTTCTGCGTGTTCCGTCTGGATCAGTAGAGGCCCATCCGGTCCATCGTTGTTGCGCCTGCGATGCCATCGGCCTTGATGCTGTTGGCTTTCTGGTAGGCCTTGACGGCCTCGGCGACATCTTCGTCGTAGATGCCATCGATCGGGCCTGTGTAGGTTCCCGCGGTGCGCAAGGCCTCCTGGAGGCGGGTGACCTCGCGTCCCTTGTCGCCTTGCTGGAGCGCGAAGCCTGTGCGTTTGCCCGACTTGGCCTGGTACAGGCGCTGCTTGCTGGCCTTCAGGTAGGCCTTTTGGTCGGCGGGCGAGGCGGCGACTGTTTCCATCTGCCGCTCTTCCACCGTGAGCGCTTCGATCTTGCGGGTCAGGCGTTCGTCGGCAAGATCGCGGTTTCGGGCTTCGAGATCGGTTGCCAGGGCCTTCAGGTTGCGACGCGCTTCGTCGTGCCGGCCCTGCTGGTAGAGGCGCACTTGCTCCTTCTGGATCTGATCGCTGTCGGCGAGCGCTGCCTCGGCGGCGACTGACTTGTTCCGTGACCGCGTGACGGTGC
>JBEIFU010000138.1:0-6858 GCA_040382295.1 Alphaproteobacteria bacterium | reverse complement strand
GGCCAGCTTGGGCAGCCACTCCTTCTTCTGGGCATCATTTCCGAACATGACGACACCCTGGCTGCCGATGCCGACATTGGTGCCAATGACCGAGCGGAAGGCAGGCGAAGTCTGACCCAGCTCGAAGCAGACCAGCACCTCTTCCTCCATGGTAAGCCCAAGACCGCCAAATTCGGTGGGGATCGAGATGCCGAAGAGACCCAGTTCCTTCATCTCCCCAACGACATCGTCGGGAACGAGATCCTCCCGCGCCGTCTTGTCCTCGATCGGCACAAGCCGCTCGGTCACGAAGCGGCGGACGGAGGAAATGAGCTGGTTGCGTGTTTCGGTGTCGAGGGCCATGAGCGGGTTCCGGTGAGCACTATATCGGCGCGCACCATGCCAGCCTTGGCCCTGCTTGTGAACTACCCTGGCGATCCCCCGGCCGGGTTCCAGGGATCCACGAGTGGCACGCCCATCGGCCGGAAATCCCGCACATTGCGCGTGGCCAATATGGCGTTGCACGCGTGAGCACTGGCCGCGATCAGCGAAGCCATCGCCTCCACGCTATAGCCTGCCCGTGTCGCTGCTGCGCGCAAGCGTCCCGCTTCCGTGGCCACATCCGATGTCACGGGAATGATCCGATCACTGAAGCGCGTGCGAACCCCGTCGATCCAGTCAAGCAATCTGGTGCGACGCAAGACCGGCGCGCGCTCGGCACCGAAGGTCAGCTCGTGGATCGTTATTGCGGATATCACTGCATCGAGTTGTTCTGAAAGAAACGCCACCACGGCCGGTTCTGGCCGCGGACGAACGAGCTCGCTCAGGACATTTGTATCAAGCAGGACAATCGCCATTATCCGCGCGGCTTGCGCGTTCGTTGACGCTTGGCCTTCGCAGGCGGTGCAAATGGATCACCCCGGCTAGAGGCGCGCGACGGCAACTCGATCGGCGCTCCACGTGGCGCGTTTTCAATGAGCCATTTGCCAAAATGGCTCCCCTTGCTCGCCAGCCACTCCGCCTCCGAAACCACGATGCAGCTTTCTTCCAGCCCGATTCGCTGGGGCTGCCCCTTACGGGCGCGCGACAGGATTTCGGACAGATGCGCCTTGGCGTCCTGAACCGTCCAGCGATGCACCACGTCTCAGCCCTCCCTGAGGTTGACACTATAAACTAGACTAGACTAGTCTAGTTCTCGTCACTTAACAAATCAAGACGCCCTGAACGGCTTCCCCTGCCCTGTTGCGCGACGTCCAATTCCTGTATCAGTGTGGCTGGCCTGGAGCGATTTCATGAGTGAACGAGACGGCGCGCTGGCCGGCACCAAGGTTGTTGACCTCAGCCGGGTGCTGGCAGGTCCCTACGCGACGCAGATCCTTGGCGACCATGGGGCCGAGGTCATCAAGGTCGAACCGCCGGCCGGCGACGAGACGCGGGAGTGGGGACCTCCCTTCCGTAATGGTGACGCCGCGTCCGGCGCGTCCGCCTATTACACCAACATCAACCGCAACAAGCGGGGCATGGCGCTGGATCTCGGCAAAGCCGAGGCGCGCGAGGTCGTGTTTCGCTTGCTGGCCGACGCAGACGTTCTGGTCGAAAACTTCAAGCACGGCACGCTTGAGAAATGGGGCATGGGGTTTGACGTCCTCAGCGCCAGGTTTCCAAAACTCGTCCATGCGCGCGTGACGGGCTTCGGGGCAGACGGCCCGCTGGGCGGCATGCCCGGCTATGATGCGATCGTGCAGACAATGGTCGGTCTGTCATCCTGCAATGGCTCGCCCGAGTCGGGCCCCCTGAAGCTGGGCGTGCCCATGGTCGACATGACGACGGGGCTCAACCTCGTGATCGGCATCCTGATGGCGCTTGTCGAGCGTCAGCGCTCGGGCCGGGGACAGTTTGTCGAGGTCGCACTCTATGACGCCGGCATCTCCATCCTGCACCCGCATTCGGGCAACTGGTTGATGGGGGGGCGACTGCCGAAGCTGCTGGGCAACGCGCACCCCAATCTCGCACCCTACGACCTTTTCGCCACCGCAACCCGCCCGATCTATCTGGGCATCGGCAACGAGCCGCAGTTCCGCAAGGCAATGGCAGTGCTGGGACTGGATGATGTTGCGCGCGATGCCCGCTTTGGCTCGGTGCCCAACCGCAACGCGAATCGCGAGGCGCTGACGGCCATCCTGCGCGAGCGGCTGGCAGGTGTGGATGGAGTGGCTATCTCCCTTGCGCTGCTCAAGGCAGGCGTCCCGGCAGGCCCGCTCAACACGATCGAGGAGACATTGACCGATCCCCAGACGCAGGTGCGCGGGATGGTCATCGAAACGCAGGGCTACCGAGGCATCGCCACGCCCGTGAAGATGGGGCGCACTCCCGGTTCGATGCGCCACGCACCGCCGGACTTCGGCGCCGACAACGAGGACGTGCTGCGCGCGGCAGGCTACAGCGATGCCGAGATATCCCAGCTCGTCGGACTTGGGGCTGTAATTGCAAAGCGGGTAGCCTGAGCCATGCGGCTCTCGGTTCTCGACCAGTCCCCCATCCGCAAGGGCGGCACGGCACGCGAGGCGGTGCTCGAGACCGTCCAGCTTGCGAAGGAAAGCGAGCGGCTGGGTTATCACCGCTTCTGGCTGGCCGAGCACCACAACACGACGTCTTTCGCCGGCTCGACACCGGAGGTGCTGATGGCGCGGGTGGGCGCGGAGACGTCGCGCATCCGCATCGGCTCGGGCGGCATCATGCTGCCGCACTACAGCCCGCTGAAAGTCGCCGAGAATTTCCGCATGCTCGAGACACTTTATCCCGGGCGGATCGACCTCGCGATAGGACGGGCGCCGGGCGCCGATGGCCGCACGGCAATAGCCCTGCAATCCGGGCCAAAGGCCTATGACATCGGCGTCTTCCCGCAACAGGCCGAGATGCTGCGTCATTACCTCGAGGAGTCGGCGGGTCTTGCGCAGTGGCCGGACGATCACCCGTTCCGCCATGTGCATGCCTCGCCGCGCGGACCGGGGCTGCCGCAGATGTGGATGCTGGCATCAACCCTCAATGGAGCCGTCTACGCCGCCGAACTGGGTCTGCCGCTGGCCTTTGCACAGTTTATCTCGCCGGATGACGGCGGAGCCCAGGCGGCCGCGCTCTATCGCAGCAGGTTCAAGCCGCGCCAGCCCGGTGACGCGCCCAGCATTGCCGTGGCGGTCTTCGCCCTGGCAGCTGAGACCGAAGAGGAGGCCGAACGCCTGTGTGCGACGCGCAACCTCTGGGTCATGCAGCTGTTGCGCAACCAGGCAGGCCCCTTCCCCTCGCCCGAAGAAGCCCTGGCCTATCCCTACACGCCAGAGGACAGGCTTCTGCTACGCGCGATTGCGGCACGTGGGGTGACAGGCACCGCATCCGAGGTCCGTGAAGGCCTTGAGAAGATGGCCGCGGCCTACGCCGCCGAAGAGGTGATCGTTCTCACGATCACCCATGATTTCGCGGCGCGGCTGCGGTCTTACGCCCTCATTGCGCAGGCGTTTGGCCTTGCTTCATCGCCGCACGCCGCGCACGCCACTCGATGAGGGTACGAATACGCTTTTGCACCTTGGGTGTCAGCGGGAAGGTCCACAGAAGCAGGATCGCCGGAATGTAGAAGGCGATCGGCATCAGCGAGAAGACAGCTGTCAGCGCGCCGATGGCCTCTGGTGACTTGACGTCGGCTCCAGCACTGAAGCCGAGAGCGCCCACCAGCATGAGGGCCACCCCGGCGCCCAGCGCGTCGCCACCCTTGATGGCAAGCCCGAAGAACGAAATGATCAGCCCGGCACGCGGCTCGTGGGTCCTGAGCGAGTCGAGATCCACGACGTCCGCAGCGATGGACTGACCCAGCGTGTAGGGCGCCGAAAACGCTGCACCGATGATCGCGAACAGCATGATGTTGGGCCAGTAGCCGCCATCCTGGAACATCGGCAGCACCGCAAAGACACCCACGCCCATCAGCATGGCAAGCGAAAGTGCCTTGTGCTTCGTGATCACCCGGCCCAGCCAGATCCACATTGGCGCGAAAAGGATCGCCGAGCCGATCAGAACCAGCGGAAAGTGATTGCCCTGCTCTTTCGTCAAGCCGACAGCGTCGACCATGTAGAAGAGAAACAGCACCTCCGCCGCACGCGAGGCAATGCGAACGAAGAACGTCGCAAAGAACAGGCGCATGAAGGGCAGGTTTGTCAGGGCAGCCTTTGCGCCCGACCAGGCTGATACGTGCTGTGTCGACGTGTATTTCGGCTCCGGCGTTGACCAGAACATGATCGCGACGCCGATGGGTGTGAGCGCCACGATGATCCAGCCCAGGACGGCCATGGATGCCCAGTAGCCGCCGGCCATCCCTTCACCAGCCCCCGTGCCCACGATGACCGGCACTGCGCCGGCCAGCGCCAGACCGACAAGCGTGAAGATTTCACGGATACCCGTGATGCGCGAACGTTCGTAGTAATCTCCCGAGAGCTCGGCACCCCACGCCCCATAGGGGATCGTGATCATGGTCCAGCCGAGATAGAACACTGCAACCCAGACAAGCAGGTGCATCGCGGTAGCGTCAGCCGGCGGAAGGAAGATGTTGTAGATGCCCAGCGCGAAGACCGGGGCCCCCAGCAGGACCCAGGTCCGCCTGCGCCCGAGGCTCCACGTCGTCCGGTCGCTGGCGTAGCCAATCAGCGGATCGACAAGGAAGTCGACGAGCCTGACGATCAGCAGGATCGCCCCAACGGTCTCGATATTGATCTTGAGGTCGTCGGTATAGAACTTCGATACGTAGACGGCGATCGGAAGCCCGGCAAAGGCCAGCGGAATTGCAAGCTGTCCGAAGCCAAGGACCGTGAACCAGGACAGTCGGTCGGCAGGATTGATCCGATCGTTTCCTTGTTTCAAGGCGGTCACTCCGTTTTCAAGTCTCGGGATTCCAATCAGGTCCGCAGAATCGCCATGATCCGCAGCCCTCGAGGGCATTAAGCACAAGCGCGCACGGCAGAAAAGCCTGCCGCCATTTATCTCGGTGATGCGATTGCACAGGCACACGCCGGGCTATTCGCACCGCAATTGCTTTTCGCGCGGGCTCACGAGGTATTCCTGTCGCAGAGGGCAGGATTTCCATTTTCATATTCACAATGTGCGATTCCAGCCGATTCCTTGCGGACTGCAACCGGGTGCATGGACGGACCACCACCTGCTCGGCACGTAATGTGAACATATGCCCGTTTCAACCCCGCCCGGGCGCGACATAATGGACGCGGTGTCACGCCTAATACGGCAACAGACCGATGACCGCCGCCGTCATGCAGGTTGCGAGCGTGCCCGGAATAAGGGATTTCAGCGACAGCTCCACCACCTCATTGCGCCGCGAGGGCACGAGCGCGCTGATCGATCCGATCATCATGCCGACCGAACTCAGGTTTGCAAAGCCGCAGAGGGCATAGACCATCAGCAGGCGCGAGCGATCGCTCAGCGCCTCCGGCGGCAAGGCCGCAAGGTTCAGGTAAGCCACCATCTCGTTGAGGATCGTCTTGGTTCCCATGAGACTGCCAGCGGTTGCAGCGTCCGCGGCCGGCACGCCGATCAGCCACGCGATCGGCGCAAAGATCCAGCCGACGATGCGCTCGAACGACAACGGCGCGCCACCAAATTCGATATTGCCGATCACGATGTTTGCCAGCGCCACGAGCGAGATCATCGCAACCAGCATGGCGAGGATGCTCAGATAGATCTTCATGCCATCCTCAGCGCCCGTCGACACAGCATCCATCGACGAGCGATACAGGGATACGCCACCGGCTGTTGCTGGGGTCGTCTCGGTGCCCGGGATCATGATCTTCGCCAGCACGATGGAGGCAGGTAATGAGAGAAGCGAAGCGACAATGATGTGCCCCACGGCACCGGGCACCACAGGGCCCAGCACCGTCGCATAGAGGACCAGCACCGTTCCCGCTACATTGGCAAGCCCGCAGGTGAACAGGGTGAAGAGCTCGCTACGCGTCAATCGCTCGAGATAGGGCTTGATCAGCAACGGCGCCTCGATCATGCCAAGGAAGATGTTGGAGGCACAGCCAAGCCCGAGCGCGCCGCCGATCTTCATCGTGCGCTCGAGCGCAAGGGCAAAGCCGCGCACGACCAGGGACAGGATACCCCAATGCCAGAGGAGGGCAGACAGGGCCGACATGACGATCACGATGGGCAGAACCGTGAAGGCCATGGTAATGACGGCGTTGGGATTGCTGACCGTGAAAGGCGCAGCTCCCCCGCCCACATAGCCGAACACGAAGGATGATCCCTTGGCCGTGGCAGCCTGGATCGCATCGACCGCACCGTTCAGCGCCAGAAGCGCATCCCGCATGAAGGGCAACCCGAGAAGCGCCGCGGCCAGCAGGATCTGCAAACCGATGCCCACGATGACTGTGGTTACCGGAAACGCCTTGCGGTTCTCGGAGAGGGCCCAGGCGATGCCGACGAAAACGCCAAGGCCCAGGAGACTTTGCAACTGCGGCGGAAAGTCCATGCCTCGGGCCCCCAATGATGAATCGCTGCCTGATTATTCACGCGAAATGAGCGGGAGTCCAAAGCCCCCCGGCATCCTGCCCCCCGGGCCGCGTTGCCACACGGCCGGAAGTCTGCTCCTATCTGGGGGAGAAAAGGTCCAGGGTCGGGCGCTATGACAAGTGAACCGTTGAGCAGGAACCTTCGCAGCTTCGCGCTGCTGTTCATCATGGGTTTCGGGCTCTCGTTGGCACAGGATGTCCGCGCGCAGGGCGGTCCGGCGAAAGCGGATCAGCCCGGACCATCCACCGCCGCCCCCAAGTCCCGCGCGGACTGGCCGACAGAGCGTGTCATCGTGGTCGGGCGGCGTGGCAGCAT
>JBEIFU010000137.1:0-6897 GCA_040382295.1 Alphaproteobacteria bacterium | reverse complement strand
GGCATCCGCCTGATCGGCACCCGCAGCCTTGACGAAATCGCCGACCGCGTGATCGAACGCGCAACCGACGCTGCAGCGCCGCGCCTGACCCCGTCAGCCGCCGCAACGATCGAGTCGTTCCTCGCGCTGCGCACCAGCGCAAGGACCTGCGTGGACGCCCTCAACAACCTCGCGACAGCCAGTGAGATCTCTCTCGAGCCCGCGCTCCAGGCCTTCCGTCAGCGCCTCGAGCATCTCTCGGCCGCCGGCGTGGACCTCGCTCGCGTCGACTATGCATCCCGGTTCGGCCGCAACATGGAATATTACTCGGGTCTTGTCTTCGAGATGCGCGCGGCACGCGACGCGCCGCCCCTCGCCGGCGGAGGCCGCTACGATGGCCTCTTGTCGGCGCTTGGCGCAGGCCAGCCCACACCGGCCATCGGTCTTGCGATCTTTTGCGATCGCCTCCTCGCAGCCATTGCGGCACAGGGAGGACGTGCATGACCAACCTCGTGCTTGCCTTGCCATCCAAGGGACGTCTTCACGAGCAGGCGCTCGACTATCTCGCCCAGGCCGGGCTTGCGCTCACGCGGTCGGGAGGCACGCGCGACTACACGGCGCGGCTCAAGGGTGCGGCCGACGTGACGGTTTCCCTCCTGTCCGCAACCGAGATTGCAGCAGAGCTCATCGCCGGGCGCGTTCATCTGGGCATGACGGGTCAGGACCTGCTCGCCGAGCAGAATGGCAGCACCCGCATCGCCATCATCGAGCGCCTGGGCTTCGGACGCACCAATGTGGTGGTCGCCGTCCCGAGATGCTGGATCGACGTCGAGACCATGTCAGACCTTGATGATGTCGCGGCATCCTTTCACGCCCGCCACGGCCGCAAGTTGCGGGTTGCAACGAAATATGTGGGCCTGGCCCGCCAGTTCTTTGCTGCCCACGGCATTGCCGACTACCGTATCATCGAAAGTCTTGGCGCCACCGAAGGGGCACCTTCTGCCGCCACCGCCGAGCTCATCGTCGACATCACGACGACAGGTGCGACCCTCGCCGCCAACGAGCTCAAGGTCCTCGACGACGGCATCATTCTCGAAAGCGAGGCCGTTCTGGCCGCAAGCCTGCGGGCACCCTGGACGGACAGCGCGCACCGGGCCGCAGGCGCGCTTCTCGATCGGATTGAGGCCAGCGTCCTGGCCAGGGCCTCGCGCGTCGTCGAGTTTCCAGCCACGGATATCGGGGACATCATCTTCAGCGAACTCCAGGATCGGTTCGAAGCAACCCGCATGACGGCAGGCCAGGCGTCGGCGACAGCCCTGCTCGTGCCCGAGGCGCGCGTGGAAGCCTTGATCGACTATCTGCGCATCCGCCAGCCCGGCATGCTCTTCACCCTGCACAAGCCCTCGCAGGTCTTCACGCCCGGCAATGCCCTCGCTGAACGCCTTGCAGGCGCCTTGCGGCAAGGTTTGCAAGCGCCCGCCGAATAGGACAAACTGCCATCAATAGTCCCGCAACACGGAACCTGCTTGGCATCTTGACCGCCGCCATTCCCTTTTCCTCGTCGTCGATCGCACGCGTCATGACACGCGAGCGCGAGCGTTTCACCAGGGCCAACCCGAAAAGCGAAACCCTTGCACGCGACGCCCGCCAGCACCTTTACGGCGGCGTGCCCATGCACTGGATGGCCGACTGGCCGACACCGTTCCCGCTTTTCGTCGAAAGCGCAAAGGGCGCCTGTTTCACGGACGTCGACGGTCACACCTATGCAGACTTCTGCCTCGGCGACACGGGCGCGATGTTCGGTCACGCACCACCGCCGGTAGCCGACGCAATTCGCGCGCAGGCAACCCGCGGCTACACGACCATGCTGCCCGGAGAGGACGCCGTCTGGGTTGCAGGCGAACTCGCGCGCCGCTTCGGTCTCGACCACTGGCAGGTCGCCGCCACGGCAACCGACGCCAACCGCTACGCTTTGCGCTGGGCCCGCGCGATCACCGGCCGGAGCAGGATCCTCGTCTGTGACGGCTGTTATCACGGCACAGTTGGCGAGACGATGGTGCGCCTCGTCGAGGGCCGCACCGTGCCGCGCCCCGGGCAGCTGGGCAGCATCGACGACGTCGCGCGCACGACAAGCGTGGTGGAATTCAACGACCTCGCCGCCCTCGAAGCCGCCTTGCGCACGCAAGAGATCGCTGCCGTCATCACCGAGCCCGCGCTCACCAATATCGGCATGGTCCTGCCCGATCCGGGCTTCCACGAGGCGCTGCGCCGCCTGACGCGCGAAACCGGAACGCTGCTCATCATCGACGAGACCCACACCATCTCCACTGGTCCCGGTGGCTGGACCCGCAGCTTCGGTCTGAAGCCCGATATCTTCGTTCTGGGCAAGCCCGTTGCCGGCGGCATTCCCTGCGCCGTATTCGGCTTCACGTCCGAGATCGCCGCACGCATGGACAAAGCCCGCGCCCGCGCAGCATCCGCAGGCCACGGTCACTCCGGCATGGGCACGACCTTGTCCGCCAACGCTTTTGCCATGCACGCCATGCGGGCCAACCTCCAGCATGTGATGACCGAGGTTGCCTATGACGGCATGGTCGCCCGCGCCCAGCACCTGAAGGCAGGCCTTGACGAAACGTTAAGGCAAAAGGGCCTCGCCTGGTCGGTCACCCAGATCGGCAGCCGCTGCGAGTTCCAGTTCTGCCCTGTCCCCCCGCGCACGGGCCGCCAGGCCGAGGCCGCCTTCCACGACGAACTCGAAAAGTGCCTTCATCTGGGCCTCATGAACCGCGGCGTCATGATTACACCCTTTCACAACATGATGCTGGTATGCCCGCAGACCAGCGACGCCGACATCGAACGCCTGGCACATGCCCTTTCCGACATGATCGACGAGTTATCCGATGCTTGATCCCAAGACCCAGACGAACCCGCTCAGCGAACTCGACACATTCCTGAAGAAGCACCCCGACATCGAGCTCGTTCACGTCATACTGACCGACCCCGTGGGCATCCAGCGCGGCAAGGGCCTGAGACCGCACGAACTGAAATCCGTCTACGAGACGGGCAGGGCCTTCCCCTCATCCATGTTCGCACTCACTGTCCTCGGCGAGGACGTCGAGGAATCAGGCCTCCTCTGGGAGATCGGCGACCGCGACTGCTTCGCCACCCCCATTCCGGGGACACTGAAGCGCACCCCCTGGCTCGACCGTACAGGTCAGGTCTATCTCGCCTTTGCAGCCGACGCAGGTCCCATTTCCGCCGCCGATCCACGCCTGCGACTGCAGCTTGTGTCCGAGCGCATGAAGAAGGACGGCTATCATCCCGTGCTCGCCATCGAGCTCGAATTCTATCTCCTCGACAAGGAAGCTGCGCGCAACGGCAAGATCACGCCCGCACTCGCACCCGGGGGCATCTACAACGACCAGATACAGGTCTACTCGATCCAGGAGCTGGACGATTTCGATCCGTTCCTGCGCGAACTCTACGCCGCCTGCGACGCGCAAGGCCTGCCGGCCGAAAGCGTGATTTCCGAATACGCGCCCGGCCAGATGGAGATCACGCTCACCCACCGCGCGGATGCGCTGCAGGCTGTCGACGAGGCGATCCAGTACAAGCGCCTCGTCAAGGGCGTCGCCGAGAAGCACGGCATGATCGCCTGCTTCATGGCCAAGCCCTTTTCCGACCACGCGGGCTCGGGCATGCACATCCACCTGTCGCTGAACGACGCCAAGGGCAACAATCTCTTCGCCAGCGACGAGCCCGCCGGCAACCAGCTTCTGCACCACGCCATCGGCGGCATGGCTTCGACCATCAACGACAGCATGGCGATCTTTGCTCCCAACGCGAACTCCTATCGCCGCTTCCGCCGCAACACCTATGCACCGGTCGCGCCCACCTGGGGCGTGAACAACCGAACGGTCTCGTTTCGCATCCCGGCAGGTCCCGCGAAGTCGCGCCACGTCGAGCATCGCATCTCCGGCGCCGACGCCAATCCCTACCTCGCGGCCGCCGCCGTTCTGGCCGGCATGCATCATGGCATCGTCAACCGTGTCGACCCTGGCCCCGCCACGACCGGGAACGGCTACGAGACCAAGGCCGAAGGCCTCATGCTCAACTGGTTCGACGCGCTCGACGCTTTCGAGGACTCGAAGTTCATCGCCGACTATTTCGGCCCGTCCTTCGTGAAGATCTTCTCTGCCGTCAAGCGCGCGGAGTGCGAGCGCTTCTTCGCGCAGGTCACCGACTTCGACTACCGCTGGCACCTGCGCACGGCCTGAGCCCCGGCTCCCCCATCCGTCTCGCTGCTGGCGCAGCGATCCACCTTCCCCCGCAAGCGGGGGAAGGGCTACGACTTTAGTTGCTGCCGCCAACCTGCATTGCCCTTCCCCCGCGCCAGCGGGGGAAGGTGTCGCGCGTCAGCGCGACGGATGGGGGCCCCTTACGCCAACCCCAGAAAACCCGCGCGCCAGCGCCGTGACTTCCGCAATCTCGCGCGGCGAAAACGGGTTCAGCCGCGTCATTGCCCGGTACTCCTGCTCGCACACGAAGCTCGTCGTGACGATGCCGATCATGCGGTAATGCAGCCAGCCCAGTAGTGACAGGGTCGCCGCCACGCCACTCTCCATTGACTTTCCAAATGAAAGATTTTTACGCTACCAAGGGTTGCCGTGGACGTTGCGCGCCCATCGCCGGGCGGGCGCAGCGACAACAGGGAAGCAAACCATGCTTTGCAAAGGAAACCCTCTGGGCAAGATCCCCTTCAACGCCGACAAGGACGACGGCTTACAGGGGGCCAGCCACCACCTGATGCTCTTCCACACAGCTGCATTCTCGAACCTCGTCCACGACTTCGTCCGCAAGCACATCTGAAGGATCCACGCATGACCCGCGCCAACGGACTGCACCATCTCGCGATCTCGACCGGAAACATGAAGGCGCAGATCGAGTTCTTCTCCGATGTCCTCGGCATGGAGCTGGTCGCGCTCTACTGGATGCACGGCGTCGAGGGAACCTGGCACGGCTTCATGCGCCTGAACGACACCGCCTCGGTCGCCTTCGTCTATAATGACAGGATCAGGGACACCAAGCCCGCGCTGGGCGTCAGCCACGCCGGCAACCCCGGCAACCCCACGGCACCCGGCGTGATGCAGCATCTGGCCTTCAACGTCGACAGCGACGAGGAGCTGCTCAACATGCGCGACCGTATCCGCTCGCGCGGGGTGAATGTCATCGGCCCCCTTGATCACGGCATGTGCAAGTCGATCTATTTTGCAGGCCCCGAGGGCCTCGCGCTCGAGATCGCAACATCGGCGAGGCCCATCGATGCGCGCGCCTGGATCGATCCGGAAGTACAGGCGCTTGCCGGCATCAACGCCGAGGAACTCGCCCGCTTCAAGGCGCCTGCCGCCTTCAAGGGCGAAGGCGGCAAGCTGAAGCAGCCCGCGTTTGACCCGTCAAAGCCCCATCAGGTCTATCCCGAGCCCGTGTACAAGGCGATGCTCGCCATGGCGGATGAAGACGTCACGAAGCGCTTCTCGGTTCCAGATCCACCGGTACGCGTGGAGGCTGCCGAGTGAAGGCACTCGTCATTGGCGGCGGCATCGGCGGGGTGACAGCCGCCCTCTGCCTGCGCGCGCACGGTATGGATGTCGAACTTTTCGAGCGCGCCGATACGCTGTCCGAAGTCGGTGCCGGCATCCAGCTCAGCCCCAACGGCATGAAGGTCCTCGCGCGCCTTGGCCTCGACGCGCGCGCCGAAGCCATCGCCTTCCGCCCCGAGGCCCTCGAGATGCGCTTGGGCACAAGCGGCACCCAGGTCTTTTCGATACCCATGGGCGAGGGCGCCCGTGCGCGCTACGGCGCATCCTACCTTCATATTCATCGCGCCGACTTGATGAGGCTCCTGGGCGATGCCCTCGGCACGAGCGCTCCAGGTGCCGTGCACCTCGGGCGGCATCTGACCGGTCTGGATCAGGACGCCGATCACGTCACGGCGCGCTTTGCCGACGGATCGACGGCAACGGGCGACGTGCTGATCGGGGCCGATGGCATCCACTCGCAGGTCCAGTCGACGCTCTTCGGTGCAAGCCCCGCACGCTTCACCGGCAACGTGGCGTGGCGGCTGGTCGTTCCAGCCGACGACCGCCTGCGCATGCTGGTGCCACCCACAGCGACGATCTGGGTCGGTCCCGGCCGTCATGCCGTGACCTACTGGCTGCGCCGGGGCGAGCTTGTGAACTTCGTCGGCATCGTCGAGCAGCAGGGCTGGCAGCAGGAAGGCTGGACCGAACAGGGCGACATCGCCGACCTGCGCCGCGACTTTGCTGGCTGGACCGAACCTGTCACCGAAATCGTCGGCCGCGCACAAGTCTGTCACCGCTGGGCGCTATTCGATCGCGATCCGATGCTGCGCTGGGGCGAGGGCAGGGTAACCCTGCTGGGTGACGCCTGCCATCCGATGCTGCCCTTCCTCGCGCAAGGCGCCGTGATGGCGATCGAGGATGCCTGGGTCCTTGCGCGCAGCCTTGCGTCTCAATCCACTGTCCCCGATGCACTGCGCACCTACGCGCAGGCGCGCCAGCCCCGCACCGCGCGCGTGCAGCTGGGGGCCCGCGCACAGATGGGGCGCTACCACCAGCGCACGGTGCTGGGCCAGCTTGCGACCTACGGTCCCATGTGGCTTGCAGCCCGCATGGTGCCAGGCAAGGTCAGGTCCATGCAGGACTGGCTGTACAAGGCAGATGTGACGGCCTAGAACGCGCCCCTGTTCTCCCGAAGGATCCGCGCGCGCATGCAACCCGCCCACTTCCTGCTGCTCGTCGCCATCTGCGCGGTCTGGGGCTTCAACTTCGTAGCCTCGAAGGTCGGCGTGAACCAGTTCCCGCCACTGTTTTTCGTGGGCCTGCGCTTCGGCGTATT
>JBEIFU010000136.1:0-6902 GCA_040382295.1 Alphaproteobacteria bacterium | reverse complement strand
TTCCGGGGTCAGGATATCGCCTCACGGGAGAGTTCCTGCGAGGCGATACCTATCCCTTGGCGAACGGGTTGCGTCCGGCCTTGACCTTCATTCGAATGGGGACACCATGAAATCCGAAGGTTTCGCGCAGTCCATTCACGAGGTAGCGCGCATAGTCGCCGGGAAGTTCGCCGGCCTGGCTTGACGAGATGGCGAAAGTCGGGGGCCGCGTGCGGGCCTGGGTCATGTAGCGGATCTTGATGCGCCGCCCCTTCGGTGCGGGCGGCGAATGTTTCTCGATCATGTGCTGCAGCCAGTCGTTCAGCCTGTTCGTGGCAATGCGGCGGTTCCAGATCCCGTGCTGCTGGATGATGGCAGGCATCAGGCGCTCGACGCCCTCGCCCGACAGCGCGGACAGGGCCACGATGGGCACACCCTTCCACTGGGGAAGCAACTGGTCGACCCGGTCGGTCAGCGTGCGCAGCAACTGGGCCTTGTCCTCGACGAGGTCCCACTTGTTGACAGCGACCACCATGGCCCGCCCTTCGCGCTCGATGAGGTCGGCGATCTGCAGGTCCTGCGTCTCGAAGGGGATGGCTGCGTCGATGACCAGCACGACCACTTCGGCCATCTTGATCTCTTCGATCGCCGCGCTGACGGACATCTTCTCGAGCCCCTCCTCGACGCGCGCCTTGCGCCGCAGACCTGCCGTGTCGATAAGGCGGATGCGTCGCCCGTCCCAATCCCACTCGACATTGACGGCATCGCGCGTCGTGCCGGCGATGGGGCTCGTGATCGCGCGCTGCGCCCCCACGAGCTGGTTGAGGAGTGTCGACTTGCCCGCGTTGGGCCTGCCCGTGATCGCAATTGTCAGGGGGCGCTGGTGCTCCGCCTCGTCATCCGGCTCCTGACCGTCGATGTCATCGAAGGCCTCTTCGTCTACGGGGACATGATGGACAAGTGCGTCCCGCAGCTCGGACAGGCCCGTGCCATGCGCCGCAGACACGGCGACCGCCTCACCGAAGCCGAGCCCTTCGGCGACATCGATGGTCGCCTGGCTTGCTCGTGTGTCGGCCTTGTTGATGACCAGCACGATCGGCTTGCCGCCGCGGCGCAGCTGGCGGGCGATTTCGCGGTCGAATGGCGTGATGCCCTCGCGCCCGTCGATGACGAACAGGATGACGTCGGCCTGCGCTATGGCCTGGAGGGTCTGCGTGCGGATCAGGACGGCGAGATCATCGGAAGGCTTGGTCTCGAGGCCCGCCGTGTCGAGGAGCCTGAAGAACAATCCCTGGAGGTTCGCCTCACCCTCGCGCCAGTCGCGCGTGACGCCGGGCGTGTCGTCGACGATCGCTGCCTGCTTGCCCGTCAGCCGGTTGAACAGGGTAGACTTGCCGACATTCGGGCGGCCGGCAATCGCAACCGTGAGGGACATGGGACCATTCGCAGTACCGCGCTACCTCAGCGCGGTCAGCGTCCCATCGTCGGTGAGGATGAAGACCGTATTGCTGGCGACGACCGGCGCGATGAACGCGCGATCCGGAATGTCGACCTGGCCCATGATTTCGCCGGTGTAGGGCGAGATCGAGACGGCGTAGCCTTCGGAGGACAGGATGAGCAGGCGGTCCGATACCAGAACCGGGCCGGACCAGGCGATCGTGCCCTTGCGCCGCTCGACATTGCGATAGGCATCGAGCTGCTTGATCCAGCGCACGCGTCCATCGGCCCGCCGCACGCACATCAGCTGGGCATTGTCGGTGATGACGTACACATAATCGCCTGCAACCCAGGGGCGCTGCGTGCCACCGACGTCGATGGTCCAGATGCGCTCACCCGTGCGGATGTCGATGGCAACGAGGCGGCCCGCATGGCTGTTGGCGAACACTACGCCGCGATCGATCACGGGACGCCCCGAAATGTCGGCGAGCGCCGAGAGCGGTGTCAGGCCGCCGCTGCGCGCCAGCGTATCGCTCCATGCCGACTTGCCATTGCGGACGTTCAGGGCGAACAGCTCACCCGACGTGTAAGGCACAATCACCGTGTCACCGGAAACCGCAACGCTGTTCGATCCCAGGATGCCTGCGGATTCCGCAATGCCGCGATGGTCCCAGAGCACGCGGCCATCGTCGGCCGCAAGCGCAAGGAGCTGGTTCTCCTGCGTCGAAACAAAAACTCTGCCGCCATTCACGACGGGTGCAGCGCGGAACGGCACGGCTGCCGAGCGGCGCCAGATCTCCTTGCCGGTCTTGGCCTCGAGCGCGGCAACGAAGCCGAAGCCCGTCGACACGTAAAGCCGCCCGGCATCATGCGCCACGCCGCCACCGAAGCCCTCTTCCGAGTCCTCGTCGTCGGGGGTCAGGTCCACGCGCCAGATCCGGTTCCCGCTTGCCATGTCATAGGCAGAGACACGGACCTCGGAGTCGAGCACGAACACCACGCCCTCCGCCACGACGGGCGAGGCCGTCAGCCGCGTGCTCGACGTCGAGCCTGTGCCGATGCCGCTGTCCCATATTTCCGTGAGCTGGCCATCGGCGGACAGGTGGTGCATGGCGTTGTCAGCGGTGCCGCCTGGCTGCGGCCAGTCCGGATTGATGGAGGGCTTGGGCAGCACAATGGCGAGACCCGCAAGCTTGGGGTCGGCTTCGACCGCCGCGACCTTGGGCAGAACCGAGACGCGCTCGCCGCGGATGTCCACCTTCTGGCCAGGCGTGATCAGCCCATCGAAGGTTTCGCAGGCGCCGAGTGTAAGCAGCCCGACAACCACGAGCGGCATGGCCTTCAACACTGGCGACTTCAACGAATGGCGCATGATGGAGGATTCCTGGGGGTTGGACGCTGGACGATCAGGGAGTGGGTGGCTGGGGCTCAGCCGGTGCCGGCAGCGGGATCGGCGCCACTTCGGCGGGACCCAGCAGGCTGCCCGGGGTAAGCGGCGCTGACGGATCAAGCCCGAAAGGCAGCAAAGGCCTTCCTGGTGCGGCCGCAGCAATGCGCTGGTTCATGGCTTGGTATGTCAGTCCGCCATCGAGGAGCGCCTTCATCTCCTCAGCCCGACGCTTGAGCTTTTCGGGAACACCCGGCATGGCCAGGAGCTGCCCGTAGAGCTTCACGGCCTCGGCATCCTTGCCGGCACGCCAGTTCGCATAAGCGAGAACTTCGAGTGCGCCGCTCTGCCAAGGGCCTGATTTCGCCACCAGCGGGTCGAGGCGTTTGCGTGATTCTTCAAGCGAGGCCGTCTCGACCGTCAGCAGGGCTGCCCGCATCGTGGCCATGCCTGAGAAGAGGGGATTTGACTGCTCGCGCGCGACCTGTTCGTAGATCTTCACCGCCTTGTCGACTTCGCCCGTGCGACCGTGCAGGGCTGCTTCCTGCAATCGGGCCAGGAGCGCGTAGCCGCCGACAGTTTTCTCACCGAGCTTCTGGAAACGCTCGATTGCCCCCTTGGTGTTTTCGGCATCGACCTCGCGCATCGCTGCGTCGAAGGCCTGCGAGGAGGCCAGCGCCTGCTCGCCGCGCCAGTAGGTCCAGTACTGGTAACCGGCGACGGCAAGGACGGCGAGGACGGCGAGGCCGATCACGGGGATCTGGTACTTCTTCCAGAGATCCGCGAGTTGCTGTCGGCGGTGCTCTTCCTGCAGTTCCTGGAATACGTCGCTCACGCAGACACCTTGGGCTGGGGGCAAAGGGGGCAGAAATCAGCCCCGTTGGGTGGCGGACATTAGCCATCTTGCAGGTTGGCTGCAATCAATAGGCGAAGACTTTCGGCGAAAATCGGTCCGATTCGGCCCACAAGTGAAGGGCGGAATAAATGGCAGCCCGGGCTCGCCTATGGGTTGAAAGACGTATCGCACGGTATCGACAGGGTGTGGACAAGAGAGCGCTCGCTACCACTTCTAGTCGCGTTAACCTTCTGAACTCCCACGATAATGTGGCTTCGGTGCACTTCCGCAGAGTTCTTTAGGGGATCCCGTTGTATTGTCGTGGGGACTGGCCCTACATGGTCGGGATCTGGGCTGGCTGGGGCGTACGTTCCGGCGAGCCAAACGAAAGAACGAATTGACGATGTTACGTGCTTCAACATCTCTGGCAGCCGCCGCGGCAGGAATGATCCTGTTCACCGCGCCCGCGCTTGCGTCTGGAGAAGTCAGCGCGTCGCGAATTCTTTCCTCCGTCTATGCCAGCCTGGGAATGGACGACACGCCGGCGGAGATTGAAACCAGCCGTAACGGCGTTTTCTTTGGTGTGCACTCTGCGGTGGGTCCGGACTCCGGGCTCCTGCCCTTTGCCAGCGGGCTGTCGTCGCCGCTGCTTCTGGACCGGGGATTTGAAGATTCGATCACGGCCAATGGCTACTACGTGTATCAGACCAATTTCTCGATGGGCACGTATGTGGGCGGCGGCTTTGGCCGCTTTAATTTGGTCGATAACGCCCTTCTCAACCCGGCGGCGCAGCGCGGGAATTATGGCGTGCAGGGCATGGCAGGGCTGACCTTTGCCTTCTCGCCGTCGATGGTGCTCGGGCTGGAATACCGTTACTCCGAGACCGTGCAGAACAATGCTTTCGTTAGCACGACGACACCCGGCGCCCAGCAGGACGAAAGCGTGACGCTGCGCTTCGACTTCCTCCTCAACTAAATTCAGTTTCCGCAACCAAGTTCAGCGCACAGGCGCCTCGCGCGTGTGTGGCTCACTCCACGCGTCCAAGCTCGACCGCGTCCTTATCATCCAGAGGGAGCGTCACCAGCATCCCATCGCGCGACACGACCCAGTCTCCTTCCCGCGCCTCATCGACACCGCGCGTGAAGATGCGCTCGGCGACGGCATTCACA
Organism: Alphaproteobacteria bacterium; assembly: GCA_040382295.1. Classification (GTDB taxonomy): domain Bacteria; phylum Pseudomonadota; class Alphaproteobacteria; order Micropepsales; family Micropepsaceae; genus SZUA-430. The sequence continues at coordinate 2,094 of JBEIFU010000136.1, read as the reverse complement.
ATGGGCGGGGAGAAGTGGTAGAGCGCGAGCAGCTTCACACCAGCCTTGTTCGCGATGTCCGCCGCTTCAACCGGGGAGGCATGATAATTCTGGATATCGAGCATGATCTTGGGCAGGCGCGGAACCTGCTTGCTCTCGCCGACACCGCGCAATGTCTCGACCATGTGCTGTGCCTGCGCCTCGTGGAAAAGGACATCTGCCCCCTTTGCCATCTCCGCGATGGGCAGGTGCTTTGAGGTGTCCCCGCTGATCACGACCGAGCGCCCCTTGTAATCGAAGCGATAGCCATAGGCCGGGTTGATGGGATTGTGGTCAACCTCGAAAGCCGTGATCTTGAGCCCACCTTCCTCCAGCACCACGACGGAGCGATCGAGCGCCCCAGTGTCTTCGCCCGGCATCGGGATCGGCTTCGCCACCATGGCCCACAGCGCCGGATCGGCGATCTCGGTACCATGATGGGCGGTGCGATAGGTCTGGTCCAGGGCATAGGCCTCGGAAAAGCCCGCAACCAGACGCTCGACACCCGGCGGACCGTAGACATCGAGAGGCTTCTCGCGCCCCAGGATCCAGCTGTTCATGTTGAACTCGCCCAGGTCCGCAATATGGTCCGAGTGGAAATGCGTGTAGAGCACGGCGCCGATCTTCTGCACCGGGATGCGCCAGAGCTGGACATTGCCATAGGATTGCGGCCCGGTATCGACGAAATAGACCTTGCCCCCGGCAATCACGCCGATGCAGGCTTTTGCCCGGTTCGCATCCGGCATGGGCGATCCGGAGCCACAGACGAACACCCGCAGCGCATCGTCCGCGAAGAGGTCGGTTCGGGTTTCACCGATGAGGCGTTCGGCCACGCGCTGGAAAATCGCATCCTGCACCTGCGGCACCTGCATCACGGCAAGCCATGCAGCACCAACCAGAACGGCAACAACGCCGACGATCCAGAGCACGATCTTCATGCCACAGCCCTCCAAATACTGACACTCTAACTGCCATTACATTGAACCGGCCCCGCGGGCAAGGGCTCAACGCGCCGCAGCGCCGAAGAACGCCTCATAGGTCGCGGGCTTGAAACCCGCCATCACGCGCGTTCCCGACACGACAATCGGGCGTTTGATCATTGACGGCTGCTCCAGCATCAGACCAATGGCCTTCTGCGCATTGAGTGCCTGTTTCGCCTCATCCGGCAAGGCCCGAAATGTGGTGCCTGCCCGGTTGAGAACCGTCTCCCAGCCCAGCACGGAACTCCAGCGCTCGAGCTGCGCGCGGCTTGGCGCTTCCAGTTTGTAATCGTGGAAGACATGTGCGATGCCCTGCTCCTCCAGCCAGGCCCGCGCCTTCTTCACTGTGTCACAATTCTTGATCCCATAAAGGTCGATCTGGCCTGTCATCGCGCAACTCCGGCGTGTGATGCGGCAGGGCCGCGGCTCATCGCTCTCATATTGACGACAGACAGCGCTGCGATCAACGTGCGGGCCTGCGCTCCGGAGAGACCCGATGCCACATCGCCTTGCCCTGATCCTCGCCTGCCTCGCGATCACGGTCATGTCTGCACGCGCAGAGACTGGGCAGGCATGGTTCGAGCGGGGCATGCAGCTCGGCAAGGCGGGTGACTTTGCAGCAGCCCTGCCGCCCATCCGGTCTGCAGCCGATGCTGGTCACGCCGACGCCCAGTTCACCCTCGGCACCATGTACGCCAACGGCCAGGGCGTCCCCCTGTCCAAGACCGAAGCCAGGCTCTGGTTCGGGCGTGCAGGCGCACAGAAGCATCCGCGCGCCCTCTATAATCTGGGCCTCTATCACGAGCGCGGCATCGGCGTGCCCAAGGATATGTCGACCGCATTGTCGTGGTACCGTCGCGGCGCAGCAAACGGAGACGCACAGGCCGCCTACAACGCCGGGCACATCATGCTGACGGGCGATGGTGTCCCTCGAAATTCAGTCGAGGGCATCAGGCTCCTCGAGCAATCGGCCAGCACAGGCACACCGGAAGCCATGGCCTCGCTCGGCTACATTTTCGAGACAGGCTTCGGTACGCGCAAGGACGCATCCAGAGCACTTGACTACTATGCCATGGCGGAAAAGCATAATCTTGGC
>JBEIFU010000135.1:0-6926 GCA_040382295.1 Alphaproteobacteria bacterium | reverse complement strand
TCACAGCACACCTCCAAGCCAACGATCGACGATGGCCGTCCCGGGATAGGACTGATCACCAAGTTCGACATTGATTTCCCTGTGACCCGACCGCCCTTGTCCTGGAAGCCCGTGCACGTCCGCCGGCGTTCCAGCCTGGCGCAGCGCATCCGATAGCGCGCGTGACTGCGCCGCGGCATCCGGACGCTGCACATGCAAGACGAGGAACGCGCGCGCGTTGGGTGCTGCCACGTGCGAAATCGGCGACAATGCCAGCTGCTGCGCGCGATCCTCACCAAAGGCCATCCTGTAGGTTCGCTGCATCATCGGCCCCGCCGCCGCCATTTGCCGCGGGACATCGTAACCCGCGCCATCAAGCAGGATTACCCCTGCGATATCAGACACCTGCAAACCAACCTGCTGCAGATAGCGCCCATCCGTGGCCACCAGCGCGGCCAGATGCGCGCCCGCGCTGTGCCCCATCAGGATGATGCGCGTGCGGTCGACACCAAGGGCATCCGCACGATCAACCAGGAACCTGAGGGCTTGCGCCACATCCTCTGCCTGCTGTGCCACACCGACGTCGGGCACGAGGCGATAGTTGACCGAGGCGAAGGCATGACCCTTAGACAGGAAATAGGGAACCTGCCAAGTCCTTGACGAGACATTCTTGTCACCAGCCCTCCACGCGCCACCATGCACGAAGACGGTGAGGGGCGCGGATGCAGCGCGCGCACGCCAGAGATCCAGCGCCTGCCGTTTCTCTACCCCATAGGACAGCGCCTCGGGGGGCGGCACTTGCGGCACTTCCTTTGCCGCCAGCGCACCACCGACGCACAGCCCCACGACCATCACGGCCAGAAATAGATAACCTTTCACGATCAAGCCTCCTCATCCCTGGCCACTATGCGCGCTGCGCATATGAATACGCGCTGAACAGGGCTGGTAAAGAGGGACAGGGCTGACGGAAATCGGGCCATACGTGATCTACCTGAGGCTCGCGGCCAGTTTGCCGATCCAGGCCTTCAGGTTGTCCTTTATCATCAGCGGTGTGGCGCCGTGGCGCACGATGATCGTGTCCCGGTCGGGCAGGATGACCGTGAACTGTCCGTCATAGCCATTGGCCGAGAACGAGCCAGGCCCCCCGAAGTCAAGCCACCAGTGCGCCCCATAGCGGTTGGCATCGATACCGGGCTGCTGGAACGTGGGCCTTCGCGCATAGTCGACCCAGCCCTCGGGCAGGAGGCGCCGCCCCTCCCACACGCCGTCGCGCATGTAGAGGAGGCCGAAGCGCGCAAAATCGCGCGCCGTCATGAAGCAGAAACTCGACCCGATGAAGGTGCCCGCCGCATCAAATTTCGGGATCGCCGACGTGATGCCCATGGGCTCGAACAGCCGCGCGCGCATGAAGCGTTCGAAGTCCGGACCGAAGGCACCGATCCTGCGCGACAGGATGCGGCTGATGATGTTCGAGGTGCCGCGCGCATAGGACCAGAACGTGCCCGGCGCATGGGCCAGCGGACGCGAGATCGCATAGGACGCCACATCCTCCTTGCCCTCGCCAAACAGCATGGCAATCACGTCCGACGCGGGACCGTTTGGATCGTACTCCTCGACGAATTGCAATCCGCTCGACATGCGCAGCAAGTGGTCTAGCGTGATGCCCGCCCGCGCATCGCCGGCCCATTCCGGCACATCGGCCGGCGCATGGATTTCGAGCCGCCCGTCCCGCACCAGGACGCCGGTAAGCGCCTGCGTGATGCTTTTGGCCTTGGACCACGAATGATGCGTGCTCTCGGGGCCGAAGCCTTCGCCATAGCGCTCGAACACGATGCGCCCGCCCTGTACCACCAGCAGCACATGCGTCTCGCCCAGCGTCGGCGTGAAGCGGGCGGCAAAGGCCTCATCGACCAGCGCCTCGAATGCGCCACGATCGGCCAGGCGAGGCTCGCCCTGTGGCCAGTCACGCGTCGGCCACGGCGTACCGGTGGGTTGAGTGGGAAGAGATGGGAGCGGTGTGCCTGTCATTGAAAAATCCTGGTAGCCTTGCAGCAAAAATCCCCGCCAGTCGAAATCGCGGATGCCGTCCCCTCTACCCCCTGTGAGGACGATGCAGCGCGGTTCCGCAGTGCCGACAGTGCAGCGCATCATCTTCATGCTCGAGGAGCCCGCACTCGCTGCACTTCCAGTGCACCCGCCGTGCCCTGAACAGGGCCGTCGCCAGCTGCAGGAAAAGTGTTACGCCGAGGATCATGATCACGACGCTCAGGAAACGCCCAAGCCCGCCGACCAACGTGATGTCACCGAACCCTGTGGTCGTCAGTGCCGTGACGGTGAAGTAGAGCGCATCGCCGTAGTTCTGGATCTTCTCGTTCATCCGGTGCTGCGTCTCGTAAACCAGTGCCGTCATCAGGAACAGGAAGACAATCAGGTTTAATCCCGCATTCAGCGCCGCCGGGTTATTGCGAAACAGCGTCACATCGGCACGCAACTGCCTCAGGAAGCGATAGGCCGTGAACACGCGCGTGATTCTCAGCACCCGCAGGAACGCAAGGTCCTGCCCCCAAAGCGGCAGCAGCAGCGAGGCAATGACAATGATATCGACGAGAGTTTGTGGATGAAGCAGCTCCTTCCGGAGCGGCTTTGCCGCCAGCAGCCGCAGCCCAAGCTCGATCACCACACTGATGCCGAACAGGATGTCGGCTGTCACCATCCACGCCTCGCGCGGAAAGAATGACGATGCCACGATGTAGGCAAGGATGAGGATGTCGAAGCTCGCGAGGCAGTACTGGAACAACCGGGCATCCCGGGTGTCCCCATGATAAAGCGCGCGCAACCGGTCATGGATCTTGGTCATGCCCTATTGAGCGCGACTCATAGCCCCGCGTCCAGCCCTGCTTGCAGCCCAGCCCCCACCCCACTAGCATGTCGTCCGGAAAAAAGGAGCGCGAATGTCCCCTGCCGAGATCGTCGAGAAGCAGCTCGCCGCCTATAACGCCCACGACGCAACCGCCATGGCCGCCCTTTTCAGCGAGGATGCCGTGATGTGCGACTTCAAGGGTAACGTCGTGGAGCAAGGCCGCGAGGCCATCCGCGCGCGATATGCAAAGCTCTTTGCCGACTACCCGTCAAACCATGCCGAAGTCCTGCACCGCATCGTCGTCAACGGCATCGTCATGGACCACGAACGCGTCACCCGCATCCCCGGTACCGCCTCCTTCGAGGCCATTGCCGTCTACACGGTCGAGCACGGCCAGATCACGGGAATGGCGCTGGGGCGCTAGGCCTCCGCTTTCCCCGCCGATCCGCTGGTAGCTCGCAATCCTTGGGATGATCGTTCCGCCGTGTGACGCCAAAACAATACGCCTTGCTTGCTTCGTGCTCGATAAATCACCCCGGCACAGCGACGAATTTGCGCGTTGGCGGGCTGGTCGTCAGATCGTGTTGATGACCTGAAAAGGCGTCGACAAGCGTGCGCAGGGTGTCAAAGCGCTCCTCCAGGAGCCCACGTGGCGTGGTGTTGTGCTCGTTGCAGAGAAACGCCGCAGCCGCCACAGCGACGCCATGTTGTGCTCCATTCCCCATGAACTTGACTGACGATCCAGCGACATGGGTGACACTGATGTGCTTTCCGGCCATCAGCAGATTGTCGATGTTGACTGAATAGAGGCAACGAAACGGAACCCCGTAGGCCTCCTGGTCACGAAGATCCATGATCCAGTCCTTCAAACGAAAGTCGTACTTTCCCTCACCGGGCGCCCAGGCGCAGTGAATGCAGAAAAATCCGTCATTGGCGACAAGCAGATCGTTGTACCGCGTGTGATTCCGGATATCGTTCTCGGTCAGCACGTGGTCACCCTTGTACCGCCTGAACTCACCTTGTGCGGCCACATAAGCCATCCAGTCGAACTCCAGATTGGCGTAGCGCTCGGGATCCATGTTCTTCACATTCGAAAATGTTCCGTAAAGCGCACGCATCAGATAGTCCCGGACGATCTCGCCGGATGTATATGGATCCAGCCACTGACCGTATTCCCAATAATGCGTGGCCGGAAATTGCATCATCCATGCCTGGGAGGGCGTGGCAGAAAACTGGAACGTCGCGTCGTTCGGGTTCTTGTTGGCGATCGGGCCTTCCCCGTTATCCGAACCCGGCCTGACCAGTTGCCCACTCAGGTTCGCATAATCCTTCGAGACTTCCGTCGCCCACGGAACCGGGGGAAAATCAACCGGCGCATCTGCCATCCGGGTACGGAAGAAAAGCGTGTTGCCGTGGTGCATGTTGTCTGCGACCTCCGGCGCGTAGGGTTCGTCATAGTCGGATCGGGCTTCGCGGCCAAACATTGTCTCGGCACCGACCAGGCATCCCAGGATGGCAACACCGCTGGCGTCGATGAACATGCGCCCGTTGAAGCGGCGCTCCAGCCCGCCCTTGGCCTCGACTGCGACCACGGACACGATACGATCAGCCTGCTTCGTGGCGGCAATGATCCGGCTCTCGAGGAAGACCTGGGCTGTCGGCTCGGCGTGCAGAAGTGACAGCGCCACAAGATCGCCGTCTGGTGTCCGACGGGCCAGCTCCTCGAGGAGCTTGCCCTGAACACCACGAGGCAAGATGCCGATCTCTTTGCTCGCATTGCCGCCCAGGACGGGGCGATCGTGGATCAGCGCGACCCGTTGGCCGAGGCGCGCCGCGGTAAGAGCTGCTGCGCACCCGGAGACACCACCGCCCACGACCACGACATCAAAATCACCTGCGTCCACCGGGTCCTCGGGCAAACCGCGAAGAGCCTTGCGCCACGCTCGGCTCGTGGCGTCGACGGCATTCGGCGGAATGGTTCCGTCCTGGCTGAAGAAGATGGCATCGCACCGACCATCGAAGCCGGTTTGGTCGTGGAGTGCCAGGGAAACGCTGCCCTCCTGAAGTGACACTTTGCCGGCTGACTGCCACGACCACGCGGGTCCATTGGCCCCGAACTCAGCCTCAAGCGTCAAGCCATTGACCGACAGCCGGAAGCGCCCAGGCGCGTGCGGGGCCGCCCAATCCCGCGTGCGAACCCATACCTCGTACTCACCGGCTCTCGAGCACGTGACTGTCGTTCTGGCATCAGCGACTGGACGGCCGAGGCCATGCGCGAGCAGGTAGGGTGAACCCATCTGGCTTTCGAACTGGGAGTCGAGCACCCATCCGCCGTAGGCGTCGAAGTCTTCTGCTTCGACGAGGAAACTGAAAGGCCTTATTTTTGATGCTGCTGAATTGCTCACTGACCTGTCTCCCTTGAGTAGTCTATTGCGTACTTCTTGGACCCGATGCTCTCTTCCCGCACGCCCGGCGCAGCCCCCTTCGAGGCCATCTCCGTATACACGATCGAGAACGCGCAGATTAGTAGCATAGCGCTGGGGCGCTGACGCGTGGGATACAGGCGGCGTGTGTCGCTCGTTGCGGCGACCGGATCAGCGAGCGGGTCTCACGACCGTAGATGCGCAGCGCTCGGCGCGTTCGCGGATCATGTCGGACAACTGCCCAGTCGCCGTCATGTCCAAGCCGGGACGCGATAGCGCCGCTGCAACGGTGGTGGTTTGCTCGTGGATGCCTTTGGTGATCTCCGCGACCCGCCTTCGTACAAGTGGCAGACCGAGACCTGCGTCCGCCGCGAACGCAGTCCAACCGGCGTCATCCAGTTCGCCTAGCGTCGCCCGCTTCCCAATTTTCATGGCGAATCTCGGCGAGAGATCTGGATAGGCTGCTGTCGCCAGCAGGTCATGAAGCGGGGCGAGGCGTGGACCTTCGGTGCCATAAAGAATCGAAAAATTCTTGCCATGCGCATACGCGAAGCCGAGTTCACCATGCTTGTCCTGCGTCAGCTGGCCCACCAGGCGCCCATCCCACCAGACATCGAGCGTGCGGGTCATGTTTTCCGGACTGCTTTGGGCCTCGCCCCTCTGGTGTCGGGCGGCGGTGTGACGTCGAGCGAACACCCGAGTGCAGAGAGGACCTGAAGCGTCTTGCCGATTTGCGCGGTCGGTTTGCCAGCCTCGAGATCGACAATGAAGCGCAGGCCAACGCCAGCCGCGCCGGCAAGCTCGTCCTGCCGCAGGCCAGCGGCTTTGCGGGTGGTTCGGACAATGTTGCCGATCTCGGCGATGGTGAGGTTGCGTCCTGCCATGATATTTACCGATCGGGAAATAAAAAGAGCCTCACGAACGGGTGAGGTCTTCGTATTCCTGATCGGGAAAAAAGGCCCCGTGCAGGCGGCGTGCCGCCTGGCCTCGACTGGGCAGCATGGCGACCGAGGTTTCTCGGCGGGGCGTTCGCGCGCACCTACCTCGTGGCATTGTTCGCCTCGAACCAGTCGATGATCTGCGGGTAGAGATCGGCGACCGTTTGCCCGGCCGGGTGACCACAATAGAGCGCCACAGGGGATTGGCGTCCTCGGCCTCGCCGTCCTTCAATCCGACATGCGTTATGATCGCGTCCAGCATGCCGAGCACTCCGGCAACGCCCGCGACATCCCGCTCCATGGCGTAACTCCGTTCAGCCAAATCGCTCCAGCACATCCTTCGGAACACGGATCGGCCGCAGGGTGTCGCGTGCCAGGATCGCCCACGTCGTCCGCGCCCGGACGATGACGCGACCCGCTTTCGAGAACTCGACGAAGCGGTCGAATTTGGCGCCAATTGCTTCCGAAGCTACCCAGGTGCGCGCGCTGACGTTCTCGCCTTCGCCGAGATTGCCCATGTAGTCGATCTCGTGGCGCACCACGACCCAGACATAGGCAGCTGCCTGCGACGGCGTGGCCGCTACGCCCCAATGCGCCGTGGCCATGTCCTGCACCCATCGTACCCAGACGGTGTTGTTGACGTGGCCAAGCTCGTCGATGTCGGCGGGGAGGGCTATGAAACTCTGGGAGTACTCGCGCATGCGCGATTTATACGCCGCCCTTCAC